>CAYRPC010000010.1:0-25660 GCA_964425995.1 uncultured Phycisphaeraceae bacterium | reverse complement strand
CCCGTACCCATCGCGCTCCATGCTGTGCCGTTCCAAAGCGCGATGCGATTGGCGGGCACGCTCCCAGCGGTGGTAAAGCTCCCACCCGCGACCAAGTCGCCATTGGATAGCGTCGTGAGGGCACCGACCGAACTACCAAAGGAAGCCATGCCCGTGCCCAGCGCGCTCCATGCACTCCCGTTCCAGCGAGCGATGCGATTGGCGGGCACGCTCCCAGCGGTGATAAAGCTCCCACCCGCGACCAAGTCGCCATTGGGTAGTGTCCTGAGCACACTGACGCTATTATCCATTCCTGTACCCAGCGCGCTCCATGCACTCCCGTTCCAGCGAGCGATGCGATTGGCGGGCACATCCCCAGCGGTGGTAAAGCTCCCTCCCGCGACCAAGTCGCCATTGGGTAGTATGGCGAGGGAAGTGACGTGACCGTTCATTCCCGTACCCAGCGCACTCCAGCTACCGCTGATCGGGTCGTAGGCGGCAACACGGCTCGCGATCACATTGCCCGCGACAGAAAAACCTCCGCCGATCACGACTTTGGCACTCTGCGGGCCGGGCCCGTCGGGGTCCCATATTGCAGTTGCAGAAACCGAATCGTTCGTCCCCGCCACCCCATCACCTGGTACCCACTGAGGGTCGCATGCCTGCCCCAGCGCACGCGAATAAACCGGGCCTAGCAACAGAACTAGCAAAGCACCAACCAACAGAAGCCAAAGCGTGGACGTACTGACTGATCGCGCCTGCATGGGATATCTCCTTGCCAATGGATGCATCGTAATTCATTGCCCGAGATCACGCAATCAAAAATCAACTGAACTGTCGTATTCTCACGCAAAAACAGGGTCTTTGCGCGGGAAAGCATGAAAAAAGCGGGCAGACTCGAGAGTCAACGCCCGCCCAGTGCGCACCCTTTATTGACCCCTTTCCCCATCATCGACGCCTTGCACGCATCCTGCTGCGCTGGCTTCAACTATTGATAACCCTTCCCTCACTCGCCAACGCCGCCTCGTGCACGCTCTCGTGCATCGTCGGGTGCGCGTGGATCGTCGCGATGAGTTCCTCGCTCGTCGCCTCCAGCCGCCGCGCCAGGCTCAGTTCTGCGATCAACTCCGTCGCCTGATCGCCCATGATGTGCGCGCCCAGGATCTCGCCCCGGGGCAGGCCTCGGATGATCTTGCAGAAGCCGTCGGTGCTGCGGGTGGCGATGGCTTTGCCCAGAGCACTGAACGGGAACGTGCCCACGGCATAGTCCTTGTCCTTGACCAGGCCCTTGGCCTTGAGGTCGCGCTCGGTGAAGCCCACGCTCGCAACCTGCGGGTGGCAGTAGGTGCAGCCGGGGATCACGCTGTAGTCGATCGGGATCGGCTCGTGCAGTTTCTTCCCGTGCTCCTGCTTGCCATCGCGCCACGCGATGCGTTCCACGCACAGGATGCCTTCTTCGCTGGCAACGTGCGCAAGCCAGGGCGGCCCGATGATGTCGCCAATCGCATAGACACCTGGCAGGCTGGTCTTGTAATCGATGTGCTCGTTGAGCGTCCCCTTGCCGGGCCCGTCCCAGTTGAGCGGACGGAAGTCGGTCTTGATATGGTCGCGCTCTGTCGCAAGGTTGAGGCCCGCATCAAACAGGCCGTCAAACCGGCCCTTCACGCCAATCGCCAGCAGCACCTTGTCGGCCTCGATGGTTTCCTTCTTGGATTGGTCGGCGCCCATCTTCCCATCCGTGCCCTTCACCATCGGCGCGATCGTGACTTTCACGCCGGTCGCCGTCTTCTCGATGTTGACCACACCCGTGTTGGTGCGCAGGTCCATCCCATGCTTCTTGTAGACCTTCTCCATCGCGACCGAGACATCATCATCCTCGACGGGCAGAATCCGCGGCATCATTTCGATGACCGTGACCTTGGTGCCAAACGTGTGGTAGAAGTACCCAAACTCCATGCCGATCGCGCCCGCTCCGACGACGATCAGGCTCTTGGGCTGGGCCTTGTTGAACATCGCCTCCCGCGCGCCCCAGATCTTGTCGCCGTCAAACTTGGCAAAGGGCAAGTCCCGCGCCACGCTGCCCGTCGCCACGATCACGCGCGTGCAGGTGACCCGCTCGCGCTTGGTCCCCACCGCCACCGGTGAGTCCGTTCGCGTGTCCTGCACCGTCGCGTCGTGGATGTCGATCGTAACAACATCGCCCTCTGGAATGGGCCGCACCCCCGATGGCGTCTTGCGCGCCGAAACAATCTTGGCGTTTCCCTTGATGAATTCGATCTTGTTCTTCTTCATCAGGAACTCAACACCCTTGTTGAGCTTGTTCGCCACATCCCGCGAGCGCCCGATGGTCTTCTCCCAGTCAAAGGAAATCTCGCCTGTGATCTTCAGGCCCCAGGCCTCCCTGTCCTGCAACTTCTCTAGCAACTCGGCGTTCGCGAGCAGGGCCTTGCTGGGAATGCACCCCCAGTTCAGACACACCCCGCCTAGCTTGTCGCGCTCGACGATCGCGGCCTTATACCCCAACTGCGCGGCCCGAATCGCCGCGACATATCCGCCAGGACCACCACCAACCACAACCAAATCAAAGTGACGATCAGCCACGGGAAGTTCCTTTGCAAACCCCTTCCACCTCCCGGCGACGGCCACGAGGCGGGAAGTCGGGCGAGGGACGCGAGTATAGGTATTCGCGCGTCCCGCGCGGCATCACGGATGCCCGACAAGCACACCGTTTGCACATGGAATCCAGGTACTTGCCACTGCCAGGAAGTAGCACGTTTCTACTGGCGCCCCGGCAGTTCCGTCTGCAGCACCAGACAAGAACCCAGCACCGGATAATCCTGCCTCACGCGGAAGAGTTCGTACTCGTTGGCCGCCCATCTCAGCCGACGGAAGCAGTGCGCCAGCGCGTGCTCATACGCAGGAGCCTCGCCCAATCGGGCCGCGAGCAAGCCCCGCCCCATCCGTTCCACCGAGATAGACGTTGGCAACACATGCCACTCTTCAGGCTTCTGCACCAGCGGATCAATCGCGATCGCGCTCACGACCAGCGCACGGTGCTTGTTCGCAAAACTCGATGGCGCCCATAAGTCAATCACGCCCAATCCCACCGGATCTCGAATCGTCATCATGATCGCGTTGGACGCATTCGTCTCAGTCCGCCACCGTGCCCCCTCCAGATTCCGGCGCACCTCGCCAGTGAACACCGTCACGCCAGACTGTTCGCCCAGCGCCTGTTCCGTAAACCGATACTCGATGTTCTTGTTGGGTAGTTCAAACGCCGCCAACTTGGGCAAGGGCCTGGTTGAAAACTCCGGTAGCAGCGGCACCCCGCCCACCACGCTCTCGGGCTCGATCGGCAACGCCATCACCCGCCGTGGTCCAGGGTTGTCTGTGTCATGCTCGACCGTGCGCGAAAGGCGGATCACGCCTTCCTTGCGAACTCGGCGCGCCCGAATGTGCGCCCGCAGAGTCGCGAAGTCTACTAAATCATCGCCAACTGGCGTGATAATTCCCGCCAGCACGCGCACTGCGGTCTGCACGCCCCATGTATATCCCGCGCTGCGATACGCCGCGCGTCGAGCCACGCGTAGTTCGACCGCATCCTCCTTGGGTGATGCCAAACTCATGGCCATCACTTCAAACGACGCCCGATCCCCCGCATGGTGCTTGACAACCGCCCGATATCGAGCTGTCGCTTCACGCACCGCTTCCAGCACTGGCTTCTCCACACCCCACACCCCCGCCGCGCGCAAGAACTTCTCCATGCCCTCGTCACCTGGCATGTAGGGCGCAGCAGCCAACGGCTCCCGTGCATACGCCACCTGCAACACTCGCCAGCACAAGGTCTTATGGAGTTTGAGTTCACGTTCGAGATCGCGCGGCGCCACCTCGCCAGGCTGGATGCTTTCGAGCACTGCACGCAATCGCCCGCCGACACCCGATAACACCAACTCCGCGCCTTCACGCATATCCGACGCAACAGCGCCTTCGGGCGAGCGGGGAAGTGGGGGACGGCTCATTGAATTGAGTGTACCACAAATCTGCGCGTGGCACAAAGTGTTTTTCAGAAACGATCAGAAAAATGCTTGACGGGCAGCCTCCGATCCAGTAGATTCAGTCCGATCAGGTTGGATCACACACGCACACCGGAGACCTCACGATGAAGAAAGCGCATGGAACGGGGCGGTTCGCCGCCAATATGAAGGGTTGTTGTTGTCTGCTCGCCTTGGCGGGTCTTGCCACAAACGCCCAAGCACAGTTCGTCGATGACTGCTTGGTCGCACCAAACGTCGATGTAGGACTGTTCGCCTTCAACCTCACGTTGGCGAGCAACGGATCAAGTCCGTTCACCGCTCCCTGTGCCGGGCAGGATGGCTCGCTCTACGACCAGTGGGTCAGGTTTGTGCCTACCTCGACCGGGCCGTTTACCATCTCCACGCTGGGCCTGAGCACGGGCGACACCGTGCTGTCTGTCCATGATGTTACCTTCAATGACCCCGAGTTTGACTGCGGATTCGCAGGGTTCCAAGTCAATCAGTGCAACGACAACGCCGACGGCACACTCCAGAGCAACTTAATTTTGAACGCCATTGGCGGGCTTACGTACCTCGTGCGGGTTGCAGGAGTCAATCAAACCCAGCCAGTCGGGCATGTGCTGATCGAGCCATTCATACCACTTGCGGGTGACGCCTGTGCCGATCCTCTGATCGCCCTCGATGGGGTCAATACCTACGACGTCACCCAGGCGGTGATCAATAGTTTCGTTGGCACATGCACTGGCTTCCGCGATGTTTTCTATCGATACACGCCCGCCGTCACGGGTGCGCTGACCGTCTCCGCGTGTGGCCAGGCGACGGAAGCCAACCTCAGCCTGATCGATGGCTGCGGCTTTACTGACACAGTGCTGGGATGCTCGGAATTCGGAGAATGCTTTGTTGGCGCGAGCGTGCAGGCGGGCGTACCCGTCATCATTCGCATTGCCAACGAACAGGCCACCGGCCCGGAGCAGTTCACTGTTTCACTCGATCCCAATGGCATCCCCGCCAATGACACCTGCCAGACCGCCCAGGTTGTGGCGCTGGGCGATACTGCCTTTGACAATACCTATGCGACCACCCAAGCTGTACTCGCCTGCGACGGCGGCTTCTTCCCCTTCATTAGCGGTCTGGATGTCTTTTTCGAGTTCACGCCCTCCATCAGCGGAACCTATGACATCAGCACCGAGAACAGCCTGGGCTTGTCTGACACGCAACTCGCGATTTCGATCTCTTGCGAGGAGGCGCCCTTTGCCTGCAACGACGATGCTCGCGGATTTCTGAGTTTCATCCGCACGCCTCTGGTCGGCGGTGAGACGTACTCCATCGTCGTGACTGGCAACGGGTTGCCCAACGCTGGCACGCCGGTTGATCGGGGTGCTGGCATCCTCAGCCTCCGCCTGTCGGTCCCGCCAAGTAACGACGAGTGCGCGAACGCAACGACCCTGCTCGCGGGCACCTGGCCCTACGACATCTACGATGCAACCACCGGCAGCGAAGCACCGCCTTGCCTCCCCCAGTTCATCGCATTCAACAACGATGTCTGGTTCCGGTACGTGCCGACGGCCAATGGCCTTGTTGAAGCCCTGCTTCTCTCGGGCGGCTCTGCTGGCAGTGTCTCCGTGATCGATTCGTGCGCCAATGGCGTGACGCTGGCTTCATCGGGCATCGTGGCTGATCCGCAGACTGGAACGTATACGCCCCGCGTTGTTGTCAACGGGCAGGCTGGTTCGCCTCTGATTTTCCGTATCGGCTATACCACGAGCCTCAACGATCCTCTGCCCGCCCAGGGACAGGGCGAGATATCCATCGGACCGGTGGCAACACCGATTCCCGCCAACGACACCTGCGCCAACGCGGCGACCATCTCGTTTGGGCAGACCTTCGTTGACGTGACCAATGCCGACAAGGATTGCTCCAGCGCAACGCCCCAGAGTGATGCCTGTACCCCCGCGACCAATGCGGACATCTTCTACCGCTTCACGCCCAACCAGACCGGACCGGTTTGGATCACCATCGATGACGGCGAGACGTATCCGGCGTTCGCCGGTCTGCTGGTGTCTGTCTACGAAGCCTGCTACGCCGATCCCATCACGTGCAGTTTCCCCTTGGGCGATGCACCACGCGACTTCGTGCAATTCCAGGGCGACGAGGAAGTCAGCTACATCATCCGTGTGGGCGGATTACTTTCCTTCTCCTTCCCAGTAGTGGTGTCGGGATCGATTACGATCCAGGATACTCCGGTCTGCGACTCCATCGACTTCAACAACGACGGGGGATTCTTTGATCCCACCGATGTCGAAGCGTTCCTAAGCGTCTTCAGCGAAGGCCCCTGCATTCCAGAGTTTGGCTTCTGCAACGATATCGACTTCAACAATGACGGATCGGTGTTTGATCCCTGCGACGTCGATTCGTTCCTGCTCTCCTTCAGCGAAGGCCCCTGCACACCCTGTGGCCTATAACAACAACCGTGTTGATTCAGCCAGAAGTAATGCAGCTGAAGCCACGACTTGCAGAGATTCGTGTCGCACTTTCGCCCCTCCTATCGCTGTGTCATTCCGTGCCAAGCACTGAAGCGCACGACGGGGGTCGAAAGGGCCGCATATGTCTCGTTTTTATTCTTCCGCATTCCAAGTTGTTCTCGCGTTCTTTTTGCTGATTCCAGCAGCCTTGCTGGCCCGCGCTCAGGCCCAGTCCCAAACCCCCAGGATTGCAACCTACGTCCTGGTTGACGATGGCCAACCCCCAGTGCAGCCATTGATCCAGAATGTTGGCTATGCATTCAACGACGGTGGCTCGGGCAACGCGAGATGGGGTGCGGGCAACAACGAGATCGGCGGCATCCACCGCTTCGAGGCCAGGGGGGGCACCGACACGATCTCTTCGATGCAGTTTCAGGCAGAATTTCTTCCGCTTGGAAGCCCCGCCCGCATCGCCATCTGGCAGGACAACGGATCCGGCAACCCTGCCAACGCCATTCTGCTGCACCAGCAATCCGTCACGCTTCAATCCAACGTGAACGGACAATTCAACACATACGTGCTCTCTGCCCCGGTGAGTGTGTCGGGCACGTTCTATGTAGGTTTCCTGCTTGTATCGGGTCCAGGCAACTTCGCCGCGACCTATCGCATTGTCCCCGCAGCGCAATACAGCGTTGGCTCCACATATCTCGTCCAGGGTGCCGCGGGCGGCAACCTTGCGAATCTTGCATCCAATTACTCCGTCGATGAGGCGACGGGTCCCATCGTACAACAGCCCGGTTACTTCCTGCTTCGCGCCACGGGTTCCAACTCGCGCTTCACCTATCAGGGTCGCCTCAAGCAAGCCAATGCCTCCTTTACCGGCAGCGCCGACATGCGGTTTGGCGTCTATCAGTCCATCGCTGGCGGCTCGCCCCTTGCCACACCACTCTTAGTCCGCAACGTTGCCGTCACCGATGGTCTTTTCACCGTGCAGATTCCATTTGATTTCAACACCCTCTTCTTCAGCACCACCAGCGAGCCATTCCTCGAGATCGCCGTTCGCACCAATCCTTTGGCAACCTACACCACCCTCTCCCCGCGTCAACCAATCACCCAGGCGCCCCTCGCCATCAACGCCATGGCTTCCCAATATGCCAGCAACGTCCCCTGGACGGGCATCTACGACCTGCCACCCTTTCTCGCCAATCCAGTCTGGCAAAACGTCTCGGGCGGCATCAACACCACCGCAGGGAATGTCGGCATCGGTGTCAGCAACCCCCAGCTTCCCCTCGACATCAACGGACGACTGCAGCTTCGTGGCGCGGATACCAACGACACGCCCGGCATGTGGCTTGCTTCTCCCGCAGCCAACCCGCAGGCCCGTGCCTTCGTGGGCCTCCAGTCCGCCAGTTCGGTCGGCTTCTACAGCCCCACTATTGGCTGGGGCCTCACCATGAACACAAATTCTGGATACGTCGGCATCAATCGCCAGACACCCATTGGCGCGAGCAGGTTTGACATCAATACCGCCGCCACCAGTGGCAGCTACGGCGGCATGTACATGGAAACACTCACGGGCGGCTGGCCTTTTTATGGCTACTTCGCGGGCAACAGTGGAGCGGCGTGGACCTACTACCGAGGCACCGACAACACCTGGCGTATCTTCAACAACGGCGACCAGTTCGTCCTCACCAACTCAGGCCTGTTGTCTCTGGGCACCGGAGGGGTTTCTGCCAGCGGCTATCGCCTCGAACTCCCCAACACCGCCGGCCCCGCCGGGCAGGGCCGCGCCAACGCCTGGGTCACCTACTCCAGTCGCGAACTCAAGCAGAACATCCAGACCCTCAAGGAACCGCTGGCGATCATCAACCAGCTCCGCGGCGTCTCCTTCGACTGGCGCGCCGCGCTTGCCGATGGCTCCCGTGCCCACGACCTGGGCTTCATCGCCGAGGAAGTCGCCGATGTCCTGCCCCAGCTCGTGACCCGCACCCCAGAGGGCAAGGCCACGGGCCTTGACTATGGCCGCGTCGTTCCCATCACGGTCGAAGCGATCAAGGCCCAGCAGCAACGCATCGACGCCCTGCAAGCCGAGAACGCCGACCTCAAGGCCCGCCTTGATCGAATCGAAAGCACGCTCAGGATCGTCAAGTAGCACGCGACAGTTCAGAATCTCAAGCCCGATGTCACACACGCCCGCGACACCCTCGCGGGCGTGTGTGTTCGATAGCCTTCTGGCAGATTCCACGAACCGCCGATCACTCCGGGCCGATAAGTATGTCATGGGCACCACTCCCCAGGGCAGCACCGTCCGGGCCATGCCGCACACCGAGCTCTCGCCCGAGTTGCTCGACCACATGCAGCGGATCAAGGCCAAGGCCATCGAGTATGGCCTGGACTTCTTCGAGGTTGTCTTCGAGGTCCTGCCCTTTGAGGTCATGAACCAGATCGCCAGTTATGGCGGCTTTCCCACGAGGTATCCGCACTGGCGCTGGGGCATGGAGTACGACAAGCTCAGCAAGCGCGATGCGTATGGCCTGGGTCGTATCTACGAAATGGTCATCAACAACGATCCCTGCTACGCATACCTCCAGGAATCCAATAACGTCACCGATCAGAAGTTGGTGATGGCGCATGTCTATGGGCACGCCGACTTCTTCAAGAACAACTACTGGTTCAGCAAGACCAACCGCAAGATGATGGACGAGATGGCCAACCACGCCACGCGCGTCCGTCGCCACATCGAGCGCCATGGCCAGGACGAAGTCGAACGATTTATCGATGCCGCGCTCATGATCGAGAACCTGATCGATCCGCACTCGGTCTACAAGGCCCAGGCTCGCAGGCACAAAGCATCAGACCGAAGGGGCCTTCGAGAGGCCGACGATGAACGCGATGGCGCAGCAAGCCCGGGCAACCAGGACAAGTTCGTCGCCAAGGACTACATGGATCCGTTCATCAATCCCAGAGAGGTGCTGGAAAGGCAGCGCAAGGTCGATGCCGCAAAGATCAAGGCCGACAAGGACAGGTTCCCGCTGGAGCCCGCACGTGACGTCCTGCTGTTCCTGCTGAGCAACGCGCCGCTCACCGAGTGGCAGCAGGACATCCTCGCGATCGTGCGCGACGAGGCGTACTACTACGCCCCGCAGGCCATGACCAAGGTGATGAACGAGGGCTGGGCCACCTACTGGCACAGCAAGCTGATGACCCGCCACTTCCTGGAGGCAAAGGAAATCATCCACTACGCCGACCAGCACAGCGGAGTTGTGTACATGGCTCCGGGCGGCTTCAACCCCTACAAGATCGGCATCGAACTCTTCAAAGATATCGAGCGACGCTGGGACATGGGCCAGCATGGACCGCGCTGGGAAGACATCGGCGATCTGGGTGTCAAAGAGTCTTTCGACGACAAGAGCATGAAGGGACGCGAGAAGATCTTCGAGGTCCGCAAGATCTACAACGATGTCAGTTTCATCGACGAGTTCCTCACCGAGGAATTTGTCGAGCGACACAAGATGTACCAGCACAAGCGCGACCCCCAGACCGGCGAGATCAAAATCGCCAGCCGCGACTACAACCGCGTCAAGCAGACGCTTCTGCACTTTCTGACTAACGCAGGCCAGCCATTCATCTATGTCGTCGATGCCAACTACATGAATCGTGGCGAACTCGTCCTTGCCCACAAGTTCACGGGCGTCGAAGTCGAGATCGCCCGCGTCAACGAAGTGATGCAGAGCCTGCGCATGATGTGGGGCCGCCCCGTCCACCTCATGATGCACCTCAGCGAAGACAACTGCATGCTGTCACTCGAAACCATTGGCGGCAAACTCAAGAAAGAACGCATCTCGCAAGAAACCCCCAGCCCCGCGCACTTGCTGTGACGCTTGCCCACCATGTGAAGAAAGACGACGCAGAAAACCTTCATCGTGGGCAATACTCACAGCCGCCTTCTGATCAACTCCATCACAAATCCAACGACGAACAATCCTGTCGCGATCCCGCCCCACTTGAACAACGCACTCCACGCGCTGGTCTTCTTGTTCGCCTCCCACAACTCAATCCCCCTTGCAGCGGGCTGAATCTCGCGCCCGCCGCTGCTGCCATCGGGATTGGTGATGTCGCCCGTGTCGGGGTCAAAGCGCTGGAACTCGCCTCCCAGCGGCGCGAATGCCATCTCTTGCTCAAACTGCTCCACGGGTGGGTTGAAGCCGCACGATACAACCCGCCA
This sequence comes from uncultured Phycisphaeraceae bacterium, assembly GCA_964425995.1. GTDB lineage: Bacteria > Planctomycetota > Phycisphaerae > Phycisphaerales > UBA1924 > BJHL01. The sequence goes on along the minus strand of CAYRPC010000010.1, from coordinate 14,960 downwards.
TGTGACCGCCTTGTCATCCGGCTTATTGGGCAACTCCACGATAGTTTGCGGCCAGGCGGGCATGTCCTGTCCCTTGTCCCTGTCAGTACTCATGAAGTCACGATATTCAACAGTGTCGCTCGTCCCGCGCGTACTCACCCACTTTGTCAGCGTCCCGTCCGTGCTAAACGTCAGCGTCGTCCCGTCCTCAAGCCGCAACGTGCAAGTATCCTGCGAAGTCTCAACCCCAGCCTTCGCGATGCCATCAAGTAACCGAAGCATCGGCCAGGGTGCATAGGCAAGTAGTGCAGGCCCGGGGCTGGGCAGCCACGCCGACGCAGCGTCGTGCTGGATGTACATTCGCATCGTGCCCCTGCGGGCCCGAAAGTGTGTGCCGTCGTAGTGAGAGAAGTAGCCACGCTCTCGGTCCCATTCGCCCGACGCATCGCGCTTGAAGACGCGCTGGCTGAAGCGTCGCCCCGAGTCCAGCAGAATCTCGATGCGCACTGGCACATCCTCCCTGTTGGCCTCTGTTTCCAGAATCACGCGCACCGCACGCACGCCCGCATATGCGCGAAGCGACTCAAGCACAGGCCCTGGCAGCGTCGACTCTTTCGAGATCGCAACCGATCCATCCGCTACTTGAGGTTGCAACTGTGCAGTTGCGTCGCAAGCACCAATGAGCAAGCACGCGACCATGATGTCGAGGAAGCGTCGTGAGTTCATGCACATGTTTTCGGACGGATTGCGTCGTGACTTTGGCCAGAACCTTGGTGGCGCTGCCACGACAACCCATCACTTCTTGCGACCCATGCGCCGAAGTTGCGCCAGCATACGCAGGGTTTCCTGCGCAGGCCCCGCCGGGGCACCCAGCCACGTCTCGCCAGCGGGAATGTTGTTCATCACCCCTGACATGCTGCCCACCCTGGCTCCGCTGCCAACCGAAAGGTTGTCGGCGATTCCCACCTTCGCGCCCAGCATCACGCCATCGCCCAGCGTGACCGAACCCGCCAGGCCGGCCTCCCCACAAATGATGCAACTCCGCCCGATGATGCAGTTATGCGCAATCTGCACGAGATTGTCGATCTTGGTGCCGGACCCGATGGTGGTGCTGCCAAACTTCGCCCGATCCACGCAGGAGTTTGCGCCGATCTCCACGTCATCACCAATCTCGACGATGCCGATATGAGGAATCTTGAGCAGTCCCTTGCCGTCTGGGCGATAGCCAAACCCGTCCGCGCCAATGACAACACCGCTGTGCAGGATGCAATCTCGGCCAATCGTGCAGCGGTCCAGCACGCGCACGCCCGGGTGGAGCGTCGTGCCATCACTGATGCTCGCCCGCGATCCTACATAGACCTGCGCCACCAGGACGCATCGCGGACCGATACTGGCCATCGCCTCGATCACGCACCCCGGTCCAACGTGCGCGTTCGCGTCCACGTTCGCGGTGGGATGCACGATCGCGCTGGCGTGTATGCCCGCTTCGCGATGTTGCGAGGCTGGAGCAAGCAGAGTGAGGACTTGAATCAGTGCGAGGTCGACATCGGGCACGACGATTAGCGTCCGATCACCGATGCGCGCCGCAATGTCTTTGCTCGAAGCCTCCAGCACCGACTCTGCAACCAGCGCAGAGCGCGGCCCGCTGCTTCGCTCGATCCATTGCTGCATGTACGTCTTGCTGCGAAGGAACGTCAGGTCTGTGCTCTGTGACGAGTCCGAGGTACCCAGTCCATGAACAGCGACACCCGCATCGCCCACAACCCGCGCACGGAGCCGCTCTGCGATTGTCCCCGCAGTGTGCGAGGTTGGTCGTGCTGGATCGGGTGGTCCTGTCATCTGGTGCGGCATCGGGAACCCAAGATTATGGATTGCTCGACGTTGCTTTGCCCTGGGTATATTCATTCTCCATCACTGTCAGCACGCGCTGCGTGATGTCGATAGTGGGGGTGGCGAACAGAATTCGCTTCATCAGCACCTCATCACGCAATTGATTGGTGCCGGCTACTTCGGTCAGGGTCACCGGACGGTCGTCCAGCACCACAAGATCAAATCCTTCGCGCTGCGCAAAGGCATTGATCGCGGTCGATGCCTTGCCATACAGCTCTCGGATCACCTGCGCGTTGAGAATGTCCAGCGTCTTCTCGAACCGCTCGTTGCGCACCTTGTAGGTGCTGTTGGCCTCCTGCAACTGCATCAGTTTCTCGATGCGGCGCTGCGTCTCGCCCTTGGGAATGTTGTCCTTGAGTTCACCCTCCAGCGCCTTGACCTGCTGCTCGAGTTGGGAGAGTTCGGCCCGCATCTGTTCACGCGCTGGCATCATCGCGATGTTGCGATCCTTGAGTTCGCTCAGTCCGTTGATGAGCGTCATCACGTCCACGATCGCAACCCGCGAAGGCGTCGCCGCCTGGGTTGCCTGTGGAACGGCGTTTGCGCTCGAGTACAGCACGCCCATGGTCGCAATCCCGGCTCCGATCGCTAGAGCCGCTCCCCAACGCCGCAGCAGCGCGCCAGAACGAGGGCCAGAACGTGGGCCAGAACGAGGGCCAGCACGGCCGGAAGTGGGGGCGGGCGAGTGTGTGTGTGGTCCGTCGTGAGTTGTCATGGTCATAGGCTCGTTGGTCATAGCAAAGTCTCGAACAAGTATCAAAGAATGAGGTGGCAAAGACTTCTAGCGATCCATCAGAGATTCAACAGCACCGTCACTACAACGCGGCGCAACCACGACACGTTGAGTTAGTAGCCATTATACACGATCTTCGACGCAAATGTTCGTCCCCGGTTCCACGCCCAGCGGTGACACAACCCAGCCCTGACCCGCAACATCTAGAACGGAATATCCAGCGAGAACGTGAACAGCCGCTCTCGATCCGTCTCTTCCTTCAGGATCGGAAAGCCAAGATCAAAGGCCAGCGGTACGGCACCCAGTTGCGGCACCGAAATCCGCAATCCCACACCAACTGAAACTCGATACGACGAAAACCCGATGTCGGGCGTGACGGTGCCGCTGTCGATGAATGCCACGCCCGTAATCAACTCGTCGTACAAGGGCTGCTGGTACTCCGCCCCCAGGAAGAACAGCCAGTTCCCGCCGATGGGGTCGTCCGTGATGTTCCCGTCCCGATCCGTGCCGACAGGAGCCGCGCCGCGAAAGGCAAACCCGCGGAAGTTCTGGCCGCCCAGATAGTTTCGCTCGTAGAACGGCGCGGCATCCTCGCCCCCAAGGATGTAATTTGCACGGGCCCGAAGCAAGAGCGTCGTGCTCCGACCCAGCACGTCCTCGTCAAGTTTGTAATAGCGGGAATATTCGCCCGAAACCTGAGTGAACGTGTCATCGCCCAGCAGCCCGAACTGATCGATGCCCAGCGTGATCAACTCGCCCTTAGTGGGAAACACAACCTGATCGATCGTCCGCCGCGACAGCGTGACCCCGATGCTGTTGAGCAATCGCTGCTCGGCATCATCGAAGTATTCCTGCGGTGCATCGTCATCAATGTCAGACAACTCGACCGTCTCGATACGAAACGGCACGCTCACCTTCCAGCGTGAGCCGAAGTTACGTCCTACTGCGAAACTCGCGCCCACGCGCTGCTCGTCATACGCACGATAGATGCGCTGGTTGTAGTACAGCCGCGCCGAGCCGGCATAATCCGACGTGCCCAGATAGGGATCAGACAACGCGATCTCAAACCTGCGCTGGCGATCGCCAGGCTGCAAACTGATGCTGAACGTTTGTCCGCCGCCACGAAATGCCTGCCCGCTGAAAAACTCGCCCGTCGTCTCGGGCGTGTCCAGGACGTCAAAGTTCCGCTCCGTCAGGCCGATCAGGCCCGTCACGCCGCCGTCGCTGCCCGCCGATACGCCGATGTTGAATGAGCCGGTGTTGGTCTCCGTCACCTCCGCGATCACGTCGCGATAGCCCGGATCATCCGGATTTTCCGGCTGAATCGCCAGACGAACACCCTGCCGATCAAACAGGCTGGTGTTCTGGATGCGCTTTTCACTCTCCACCACCGCCGTCGCGTCCAGGGGCCGATCCGGTTGCATCTCAATCTGCCGCCTGATCACCTGATCCTGCGTGATCGTGTTGCCCACGACCTCGACCAGCCCGGTTCGAAACCGCTCCCCCTCGTCAATCACCAGCAGCACATCCACCAGCGGCTGACCCGGCACACGAAGCTCGCGCTTGCCCACCCGTGCATCCGCATACCCAAGCTTGCCGTACGCACCCTTGATCTCATCGAGGCTCTTGCGCACCCGCACGTCGCTGTACACATCGCCAGGCTTGATCGTCATCAGGCCAATGAGTTGCAGAGGCACAAACACGCCCGTCGCGTCTTTCCTCCCGTTGCTGCCGTCATAGATAACCTTGATCTCACGGACGCTGTATGGAGAACCTTCTTCAACCTGGAAGTCAACCAGCACCTCGCGCCCGTCGGGGCTGGGCGTTAGGATTGGCGCGCACCGCACATCGAGATAGCCCCGATCCCGGTAGTATCGCACGATGGCTGCAATGTCGCTGTCCAGCACATCATCATCAAGTTCTCCGGGCTCGATGAACGAGACCAGCCACGCCTCGGTCGTGCTGATCTGCCAGCGAAGTTCCTGCTCCGAGACGTTGTTGTTGCCCAGGAATCGCACCTGCGACACCCGCAACTTCTCTCCCTCGCGAATCTGGAAGATGACCGCACCAGTCTCCTCGATCTGCTGCTTGTCAAAGCCGACACGCGCGTTGTAGAACCCCTCCTCCCGATACTTCTGCTCGATACGCCTTGCTGCTCGGTCCAGCGCCGACGGATCCACGGGCGTTCCCTCAAGCAGATCAATCAGCGGTGTCAACTGCGCGTCATTGATCCGCGTGTTGCCCGTGATGTCAACCACCGTCACCAGCGGCTGCAACCGCACGGTGTAAATCACCTCAACGCTGCCATCATCCAGCGCCTGCACGCTCGCCTCGACGCTGCGAAACCGCCCCACGCGGTTGAGCCGCGATAGGTCCTCGCTCACCAACGCCGCGTCAAACGGTGCCCCCTCACGCAGCCGCAACTGATTCCGCGCCAGCGCATCTACGTCCGCTTCCAGTCCCCGATATGCCTGTGCCTGTCCCGACAGTCCCTGTCCAGATGGAACCTGCCCCGCATTGCTCGCTTCCGGCACGCGAAACGTGGTCCGTCGAACCGCTCGCCCCGCCAGCGCCACCAACTCCGGATCCTGCATCAGCGTTTTCACCGCTGGCAAAGGCCCCGCCGGTGCGTCCTGGCCCAGGGCCATGGTCGTTCCCGCCACGACGCACAGCCACGCCGCGATCATCGCGGCTGGCACACGCCCCAAACCATCCTGGACAATCGGCTCCTGCAAGGAAGCCGACGGTAAGCACCCTCGCCCGTGTTTGCCCGTGCGAAGTGTCCCCCTCCCGTACGCCCCTAAACTGCACCGTGCCAAAGTCTTCTGCCCCCACATCCAAAGCCCAATCCCCAAAGACGGTTTCCCTTGTCTCGCTGGGTTGTCCAAAGAACCTCGTCGACAGTGAGAAAATGCTCGGCCTCCTCGTTGAGAGTGGCCTCACGCCCGTTTCCAGCCAGCAGGAGAACTTTGGCAGTGCGGACGCCGTCGTCGTCAACACCTGCGGCTTCCTCGAAGCCAGCAAGGACGAGTCCCTCGCCGTCATCAAGGAAGCCATCGCCGCCAAGGAACGTGGCGAGGTCAAGCGTGTCGTCGTCGCCGGCTGCCTCGTTCAGCGTCATCGTGCCAAGATGCTCGAATGGGCTCCTGGCATCGACGCGATGGTGGGTGTCTTTGATCGCGACAAGATCGTCGAGGCCGTCTTTGGCAACGATCCCAGTATCCCACGTGAGACCCGCCGCGCCGCCAAGGCCAAGATCGAAGAAGCCCCCAAATACTGGATAGCCGGCAACGCCCTGGTCGCCGCCAAGGAGCGCGGCCTTAATACCACCGGCCTCACCGTCAACGGCAAGGATGGCAACGGCATCGGATACTTCGAGGACGATTCCGCCCGCCTCCGCCTCACGCCCCGCCACTACGCCTATCTCCGCATCTCCGAAGGCTGCAACCAGAATTGTGCCTTCTGCACCATCCCCAGCATCCGCGGCAAGATGCGCAGCAAGGGCGTGGAGAGCATCATGAACGAAGCCCGCGAGTTACTCGTCGATGGTGCCCACGAACTCCTCCTGATTGGCCAGGACACCACCAGCTATGGCGATGACATCGGTGTGGGTGGTGGCGGGGGTACAAGTGGGGGTGGAAGTGGGAGTGCAGATCGCTTCGATCGCGGCCTCCCCCTCATCCTCAAGCAACTGTCCGACACCGTGAAAGAAACCACCGGCATGGGCTGGCTCCGCCTCATGTACGCCTACCCCACCAACTTTTCAGATGACATCATCGACGCCTGCGCCGAACTGTGCAGCACCGGCCACCTGATTCCCTATCTCGATATCCCGCTCCAGCATGCCAGCGACCGCGTCCTGAGCCTCATGCGCCGCAACGCCACCCGCAAGCAGCAAGAGCTGCTCATCACCAAGCTCAAAAAGAAAATTCCCGGCTTTGCCGTCCGCACCACGTTCATCAGCGGCTTCCCAGGCGAAACCGAAAAGGACCACAAGCAGTTGCTTGAGTTCGTCAACGACATGGACTTTGAAAACGTCGGCGTCTTTGAATACAGCCACGAAGAAGGCACCGTCGCCGGCACCATGGAAGAAGATGCCTCCCTCGCCGTCGCCCCCGAAGACAAGGCCCACCGCCGCGGCGAAGTCATGGCCCTCCAGCAGAAGCTCGTCTTCGCCCGCAACCAAAAACTCGCCGACATGTTCGACGAAAAACACCCCATCGACAAACGCGGCAAGGTCAAGGGCCACCAGGTCGATGTGCTGATCGACGCCCCCCTCCGCACCACCGGCAAAAAAACCACCGGCGTCTCCGAAGGCGGTCGCCTCTATCAAGGCCGCACCACCAGCCAGGCCCCCCAGATCGACGGCGTCACCTATGTCCAGAGCAAGGACAAACTCTCGCCGGGCGAAGTTATTCGATGTGTGATTACCGGCTTTGACGGGTATGACCTGGTGGCGAAGCCCATCACAGAGCTCGAAAAGAAAGTCGGCCTCACCATTCTGAAGTAGCCTGCTCTTTGCCAGTCGGCCCATCAACGGTCGCGCGGTGTACGAATAACCTCTATGCCACAAACGTGCCCGTCTCACCAACCGCCAGAGCACAACCAACAATTGCGTACGCCACTATAGAACCCCAAAGATTATTCATTTCCGTTTCCTCCGGATAATGACTACGAGCACTCCCCATATCACGATAGATCCTGGTGATGGCACAGTAGAGCCAATTCGAAGTCCGACTTCACCGCCACCTATTCGAAGTGTCGCTCCAAAATTAGTAATATCCTCGATGATTTGATTTGGATCACGAAAAAAAGTACTTGACCCGCCGTAGTACCTGTAATTGGGTATGTAGTGATCTTCATGCCACTCCGCCACACCGCCGCTGGTATCAAGTAATCCCCACGGACTTTGAGTATCTGGGTAACTCCCGACAGGTAAGTCCAGTTCCGCGCCGTTGGTGCCTCGCCAGCCCGCGCTCGTCTCACCAACGCCCGGCGGACCCGACACCGGCAACGTGTCGGAACTGTTCGAGAATCGCCACCAGCCCGCCTCGTCGGGTCCGAACCGATTCGGATCAAAGTGCGCGGCCTTCAACCACTCATCAAAAGTGGGAATGAAGTAGGTCGCCGTCGTAAGGCGATGTTCGGCATCGGTATACAGCAAGGACCCAAACTCATCCGTAGTCTCGCCCCATGTTGTTGAGTCGTACGCGCCAGGAATCAATGACGCTGTCGTCGACTGTTTGCCGTTGGTCAACCAGTTGCAATAGAGCGCCGCCATCCGCCAACCGATGCCGTAGACAGAGGTCTGCGCGGCGTTCGGTTCGTTGACCAGTTGCCAGCGCAGGCCCGGCCCGCCCCACTGTGATCAGGTAACGCACCGGAGTATCCGTTGGGCAATGCTGGCCAGAATGGATGTGGCGTCGCTGTATTGGAGAACGTGTTGAGAAACTCGATCCATTCGCCGGTTGTTAGTTCTGTCTGTGCGATTCGATATTCATACCCAACCGATCCGCGCCCTGCCACAGAGCCGAATGGGTTTGGTCCGTTGTACGCCGGATTGTTCACCGCATCAATCATGACAAAGTCCTGCCCCCTCGCGTCACATACACCCAAGCCCAGGCAAGCCGCGAATTCCAGATGTGCCGCCATGCACCACGCACGATGCCCCGAAAGCATCTTCTGTGACAGATACTCAATTCCCATGCAGTCCAAGATACCCAGTCGCGAGTACCTGTGTCAAGCAAGTTCTGGACTATTCAAGCCCCGCAACATTCCCTCGCGTCGCAGGCCATCCTTCGCCCCCTCAATCTCGCCGTACCGCATGCGAACGTTTCACAATCCTCGAATCACGCAGCCTTCCGTTCCCTGACCACAATCAAGTTGTTCGTTCCCATCCTGCATCCAAACCCAGCACACAATCACGCGCCCCATGTTCCCCCTCCGCATCATCGCCCTCCTCCGCCTCGCCTGGCTCGGCCTCTTCCTCGCCGCCGCCTCATACGTCGCGCTCTGGTATCACCTGGGCACCGCCGACTTCACCAAGCTCATCCTCATCCACCCCTTCTCGGGCATCATCCTGCTTCTCGCCGCCATCACCATCGTCCCGCTCCTCATCACCATCTACAAGCGCCACGTCCGCGCACTGGTGCAGAGCATGGACTACCTGATCTGCCCGCGCTGCGCCTACGACCTCCGCGGCTGTGATTCCTTCGGCCCCTGTCCCGAGTGCGGCCGCCCCTACGCCCGCGATCTCCTTCCACGCGACTGGAGCCGCGCAGGCTTTGCAAGCGAATACCTCTGGCGCGTCCTGTATCGCCGTCGCTGACGCGATGAGAATCCCGTGCCCGTGCCATCGATGTCGCCTGCTCTAAGGCGACATCGATGCCAACAACCAGCATCACCACGTCGCAAAATTCCGCATCAAACTCAGCACAACCCAGCCGACATCGATGCGAACATATCATCCCCCATGGCCGACCAACCCACGCAACCTCAGTCGCCCCCGCCAGCCCCGTCCCACGCACCAGCAACCGCCCCAACACAACCAACCACGCAGTACTCCTCGCAGCCAGCCGCCAAGCCCGGCTTCCGCTGGTCGCGCCTCATCTTCCTTCCCTTCAAGAGCAAACTTTTCGCCCTCGCCACCATCGCCGTCCTCTTTGGTGCCGGAGCCCTCGCCTACAACGCCATCAACCAAGGCGCTGTCGATGGCCTCGCCCTCGACGCGGCCCCCTGGAGCCTCCGCGCGGGCGTCAGTTTCATGGCCGCCTTCGTCTTTGCTTTCCTCATGCGTCTCGCGATCAAGATGGCCCTCATCGTCGGCGGCCTCCTCATTGGCGGTGCCATGCTCCTGCACTGGCTTGGCCTGGGCGTCTCCGCCGAAGGCATCGAGCAACTCAAGGAAGGTGTCCAGCACGCAACCGCCACCATCAAGGCCCAGGGCAATGCGTACTGGGAAACCGCCCAGCAATATCTCCCCAGTGGAGGCGCGGCCGGCCTTGGGCTCTGGAAAGGCTCTCGCCAGGAAATCGTCTAGATCCCGTCACGCCCCATCACGCCTCGTCACACCAAGGTTCACACCCCGCACAACGTGCAAGGCCCCTCGCTGAACAGCAGCAGGAAGGCCTCGATGTCGCATGGGTCAAAGAGCGAACCGTCGTTGTTGAAGTCGATGTCATTGCACGTTGCCGACGCGGGCAGACAAGGCCCCTCGCTAAACACACTCAGGAACGCATCAACATCCGTCGGATCAAACAGCGAACCGTCGTTGTTGAAGTCGATCGAATCGCACTGCAGGCTCTGGCCAAGATCAACAAAGAACCCCTCGAGCGCTCCGTCCGGGTTGATTCCCCGACCCACCAGGTATCTTCCATTGGGTGAAACCTCCGTCACCGCCAGGAGAGTCCATGCAAGCACGTCCTGGGCCGAAGCGAGCAACGACGCTCGCAGGTCAATCACCGAATTGCCAATCCAGTACGTCGCGATATCGGCACCAAGATTGTTGAGAAACGCTGTGCCGCCGATGACTCCACCATCCGCAGAAACGCCAAACGCAGAGCCAGCGTCATAACCCGCTGGCACAGGCAGCAACTGCGTCGTGCCGTTGGCACGCCATACCGCTGCCTGCGTCGCGCCCGCCGCGTCGTTGGCTTGTCCCACCAGCACACCAGCATCACCAGACATCGCAATGACCGCCGTGCTTGACTGAATACCGAAAGGATTGGGCAAGGCCACCAGCCCCCCGACCTCGTCCCACCGAACCGCCGTGAAAACATTTCCCACCGAGTAACCCGCAAGCACGCTGCCATCACCCGAGATCGCATTCGCGGCGGACTCATAGTCATCCACCAACGCTCCCAGATCCTGCCAGCCGCCCACACTCGTCCATCGAGCCGCGCGAAATGTGCCATCCTCCACCCGCGATAACAACCCGGCAACCACCGCCCCGTTGTCAGAGACGTCGTTCCCGGCGCTCGCGTCATACTCAATCTCATTGGGAACGTTCAGTCCCTGCAGCCCGATCGTGTCTCCGAGGCGGAACCCAACCTGCGGATTGGTGTTCTCTCCTGCGACTACGCTCCCGTCCGGTGTGATCACCCGCGCGAAGATGTTCGAGGTCGGTGCCAGTCCATTGATCTGCACTATGCCCGTTAGCACCGTCCATCGAAACGAGCGGAAACCGACATTGGGCACGTACATATCACCGACCGCCACCCCGTCATTTGATACCCCCATCGCGTTGCTGAACGCGGGATTCTGTGGCTCCTCTCCTGGTGGCAGCCCGATCCTGTGGAAGGTGGGCTGCGCGGACGCAACACCTGCAAGCGCGAGCAAGTGAAGAACGATTGGTGTGGCAAGACGCATGAGCGGGCTCCGGTGTCAGATATGCAGACAAGTTGACCATTGTCATTGTACATCGATTCCGCAATCGTCAATATCGAAACCACAACGAATCCACTCAAATATCCTCGCACGCGCCAGCCTATCTGCCGATTCATCCACCCAAACCCGGAGTCCTCCCCAGTTCCAGAGCCCCAGAACCCTCGACGTGCTAGGCTGGTACATGGGTCGACCCAAGTTCATTCGCATCACCAGCCCGCAGCAGTGGGCTGTCCCGCTCGCTCCCATTCGCAGCGAACTGCTCCAGGCTCTGCGCTGTCTGGGCCCCTGTTCCGCCGCAGAACTGGGCCGCATGCTGGATCGTCCTGCCGATACCTTGTATCGCCATCTCGCCCAACTCCAACGCGCCGGCTATGTCGTCGAATCGGGTATCAGAAAGCGGGGCCGATCCGCAGAAAGACTCTTCGACCTCACCGCCGACGACTTTGCGATGGCCTTTGCTGATGTGCGAAGCGACGCGGCCAAGTCCAGCGTCGCCCGTACCGCCCGCGTTTTTCTCGATGCCATGCGCCGAACCATCGTCGACTCAGCCCAGGCCGACGCGCTCGTCCTTCCCACGCCCGAACCCAACTTCCTCATCAACTACGAACTCAGTTGGCTGACACCCCAGGACTTTCGCAAGGTCCGCGCCCTCATGTACCAGATCAAACTGCTCATGGATGGTGCCCGCCCAAAGTGCCAGGGCCGCTTGTACTCATCCATCACAGTGCTCGCCCCTGTGACTCGAAAGAAGCGACCCTCCACGCAACGCTCCTCCGCCAGCGCCCCGCCCACCAAGAGGAGGCGAGCGCGCCCAAAGCCCGCACAATGATCACACCCCGCACAACGTGCAAGGCCCCTCGCTGAACAGCAGCAGGAAGGCCTCGATGTCGCATGGGTCAAAGAGCGAACCGTCGTTGTTGAAGTCGATATCCCCGCACGTCGCCGTGTCGGGCACGCAGGGCCCTTCCGAGTACACGCTCAAGAACGCGTCGATGTCCTGTGGGTCAAAGAACGACGTGTCGTTGTTGAAGTCGATGCTGTTGCATACCACGCCTCGCGGTTTGAGTGCCCAGCCGGTATTTTTGTTTCCCTGCGAGCCATTGCCGATGATCCAGCCTGAGTTGCTGACGCGCACCGCGCTCCTCATCGTGTACCCCGCAGGAATCCCGGCGACAATCGCTGCATTGTTCAGATTGCGAAGACCTGTCGCATCGTTATACACAAATGCAGATTGCGACGCAAACTCGTTCGCGATTGATCCCACTACCGTGCGAGAGTTGTTGAAGCCTGATGCGGACACTTGCTGCTGATATCCAGCACCGGGGAAGGGCAGCACATGCACCGAACCATCCTGCGAATAAATAAACGAGTATCGGTAGATCGGAAACGTTCCAGGGCGAATGCAGAGAATGTCACCCTGATCGTTGATGTCCGTCGCGCCGATGATGCCTACGCCCAGAGTTGGCGGCACAACATCAGCAAGCAACGTGTACGCACCGGTATTGAGGTTTGTGAAGAACCATCCGCCAGCAACGAAGCCGCTCAACCACCCGATGGCAATGCCAGAGTTGTTCACTCGGCTCAGGCCCTTTGCACTCGGAATTGGAAACGGCATCGCATGTGCGCCGTTTACCGGGTCCCACAGGTATGGAACATACGTCACGCCGCCGGAATCCGAGCACGAGCAGCCACTGATCGTCCCCACAGCAAGCCCCGCGTCATTCACATCGCCAAAGCGGGGGCCGTAGTACGTTCCAGGAAGCGAGGGTGGAGTCCATGTCTGGTTGGTTTCGTAGTTGTGGATATTCGCCAGCCCAACAGTGAAACCCGTGTTGTTGATTCCCTTGAGTCCCGTCACAGGAATCTCGACCTTGCCGTTGGCTTGGGTCCAGACAAAGCCTGGATACCCGATTCGATTATCCATCGTCGCTTCGCCAACCACAACGCCTAAGTCGTTGACATCCCAAACGAAGGTCTCTCCTGCGAGCGGATTGGCGTTGAACGAATCGATTTTGTAAAAGTCATATTCTGGTTCGGCGAAGACAGATGCCACCACGCCGCACGCCGTACAAAATACAAACAACTGAACGTGCGTTTTGATCTTCATAAGTACCCCTTTTTTTTGATCGGAACGCTCTACATGCGTAAATTATATCAAATAGGACTAATTTATCTTCAATAATTCCATTTTTGCTAACTTTATTTTTTACAAACATTCACCTAAAGCCTGCTAATATCCTAATACTACCCCCGTACAGATCGCGACAGCAACACTCCTGTGTCTTGTCGATCCACGTGTGTGCGCATGGAGATATTCGATCGCTTTCGCCTTGCCTATTGGTCACGTCCACTGATAGACGCTCCTCCGCCAGCGCCCCGCCCGCCAAGAGGAGGCGAGCGCGCCCAAAGCCCGCACAATGATCACACCCCGCACAACGTGCAAGGCCCCTCGCTGAACAGCAGCAGGAAGGCCTCGATGTCGCATGGGTCAAAGAGCGAACCGTCGTTGTTGAAGTCGATATCCCCGCACGTTGCCGTGCCGGGCACGCAGGGCCCCTCGCTGAACACGCTCAGGAACGCCTCGATGTCCTGTGGGTCAAAGGCCGACCCGTCGTTGTTGAAGTCAATCGAATCGCAAGTTGGACCGATGTTGACGCGGACAAACTTGCCCGAGTCGAGGACATCGAGATTGACCCAGCCGATGTTCTCGCCCCACGCATATCCACGCAGGCGGCCCGAAGCAATATCGACACGAGCGGCGTTGGGCGGTGTTGCAAGAGCACCGCCACTGAAGTTAATCCACCCGACGTTTTCCGCCCACGCCATCCCAGTCATCGCGCCAGTACTTGGGTTGATGTTGACGCCATAGTTCAGTCCAGTCGTGTTTGTATAAGGTCCACCGTTACCCAGGTTCATCCAGCCAATATTCTCGGCCCAGATGAAACCCTGCGCGTAGCCTGAAACCAGATCGATCCGTGCCCCCTGCGTCCCGGCGGGGTTGCCCGCATCAAACCAATTCATATACCCGCAATTTTCACTCCAAGAAAACTTACTGGCAGGATCGACGTTGGACTGCGCAATTGCAGGGAAAGCAAGAGTTGCAAAGGTAAGGAAGGTCACGAGTAAGGTCTTCATGGTGTGCTCCGTTTCAGATATACGTGTGTGCCCGAATGCGTGCTGGATCGAAACAAAATAGTGTGAACGACGGGGTCAATACGAGAAATTTGCATTTGCGTCCGTGGTGCCAAGGGTGCTAGGGGCGGCGAAACCTACGACGGCCGCGCTGGCGGGTGCTCGGCGGTCGATGATCGGGCCATAAACGTTGTTGGCGACAATGTCCCAGTCGGTGGTGTTGCCCGAGCACGTGTTCTTGATGATGATGTTGCCGGCGACGTCCACATCGATGCCGCGGTCGGAGCCGGTGCAGTTGTTGCCCTCGATGCGGTTGTCGGAGGATGTGGCGTGGATGCCTGCGCCGTCGCCGCCGCTGCCGTTGCTGTCGCAGGTGTTGTCGGTCACGCGGCAGTCGCTAAAGACTTGGACCCCGTCGCCGCCGTTGGAGCTGGCTGTGCAACCCGTCACCGTGCTGCCAATGCTCGCGCTGATGCCGTCGCCGGTGTTGAGGTAGGCCGTGCAACCCGTCACCGTGCTGCCGTCGCTCGCGAAGATGCCGTTGCCGCTGTTGAAGCGGGCTGTGCAACCCGTCACCGTGCTGCCGGTGCCCACGGTGATGCCGGTGCCGGTGTTGAAGATGGCCGTGCAACCCGTCACCGTGCTGCCGAAGCTCGCGCTGATGCCGCCGCCGCTGTTGGAGCTGGCCGTGCAACCCGTCAGCGTGTTGCCGGTGCCCGTTAAGATGCCGGTGCCGGTGTTGAAGAGGGCCGTGCAACCCGTCACCGTGCTGGCGGTTCCGGCAATGATGCCCCGCCCGCCGTTGCCCTCGACCCGCAGATCCTCCAGCAGGTTGTTGGTG
>CAYRPC010000009.1:0-48914 GCA_964425995.1 uncultured Phycisphaeraceae bacterium | reverse complement strand
CACGTCTACTTCGCCAACCCAGCGAGCGTTGTCTTTGGGCAGAATGTGCAGGTTACCCGTGAACTGCTGGGCGAGCAGTTGGCCGCAGAGGCACCGCCGCCCGGTGGGTTTGGACTTGCGGGTGCTGATTGCGTGGTGCCGATGCCCGACAGTGGGCGGAGCGCGGCGCTTGGATATGCCCGCGCGAGCGGCATTCCGTATCGCGAGGCGATCGTGCCGAATCGGTATGTGGGTCGCACGTTCATCAAGCCCACGCAGGCCAGCCGAGTTGCGGCGGTGCGATTGAAACTGAACATCATCGGCGAACTTGTTCGTGGAAAGCGGCTTGTGATCGTGGACGACAGCGTGGTACGCGGCACGACGACCAAGGCCAAGATGGACCAACTTCGCGCAGCGGGTGCGAAGGAGATTCATCTGCGGATTTCCTGCCCGCCCATCAAGCACCCATGCTACTTCGGCGTGGACTTTGCCGAACGTAGCCAGTTGATCGCGCATGGGCGCAGCGTCGAAGAAATCAGGATATATCTGGGCGTAGACACGCTGAGTTATCTCTCACGCGATGGCATGCTGCGCACCATGCAACGCGACCCGCAGCATTACTGCGACGCTTGCTTCACTGGCGACTATCGGCTGGATCCAAAGGCACCGATTTCGGAAGAAGTCGTTGAGCCGAAGCAGATGAAGGTGTTTGGTTGAGCGGGCTACAGCGGGATGGTTGAGAGAGGAATCAAAAATCTCAACATGCTCTCCTCAGGAACAGCCCCGCAGCGTGACATCAGGCTCCCTGCGTACATTCGCCCATGCAGGAACTCACGCTCGCCCATTCCGGCGACCCCGACGATGCCTTCATGTGGTGGCCTCTCACCGGCAAAGTATGGCCCGATGGGTCTCCCCGCACTGGTGCATCGGCATCGCCGCGTATCGAGAGTGATCGGTTTACGTTTCGAGCGATCCCGGGCGACATCAGCACCTTCAATCGCCTCGCGGCAACCCCGGATGCTGAGGGTGGCGGGCGATACGACATCACGGCTCTTTCGGTCCGAGCCTGGGTCGATGTCGCCAATCGATACGCCATCACGAATACCGGCTCGTCCTTTGGCGAGGGGTATGGGCCCAAGATCGTGTGCAAGGCAAGTGCATCGATCCAGAAGGCCAGTGATCTTGCACAGTCAAATCTTCGGATCGCCGTGCCGGGCAGACGGACGAGCGCGTTCATGACCCTCGCCCTGCTGTTGAAACTTGATGTGCAGGGATCAGAACATGCACGCTTTGTGGAAGTTCCATTTGATAAAATTCTGCCTGCTGTCGTCTCGGGCGAAGTCGATGCGGGCCTGGTGATCCACGAGGCTCAGATCACGTTTGCCGAGATTGGATTGCGACAGGTTGTCGATCTTGGCGCATGGTGGAAGAAGACCCGCGGGCTAGTGCTGCCTTTGGGGATCAACTCGCTCAAGCGAGACCTCGACGACCGGTATGGCGAGGGGACCATGCGCGAGGTTGCTGCGTTGCTGGAGCGAAGCCTGGACTATGCGATGCAGCATCGCGAAGAGAGCATCGATTACACCATGGCCTTTGCCGAGGTCAACGCCAAGACCAGCAACACGCCCACACCGTCTCGAGAAACTGTGGAGCGATACATCGACTTATATGTGACAAGCCTGACCGTTGACATGAGCGAGGAAGGCCGAACCGCGATTCGGTGGCTGCTGGATGAAGGGGCGGATGCTGGCTTGTGCCCTCGGGTTGGCGAGATCGACGTTGTTTCTGGTATGGCATAAGCGCTCAGACGATCAATGGCGGGGGACATGTTCGGTGTCCGTCATGCCTCAGAACGACGTTGGAGAGTGCTGGTGACCTATGCGTCTGTGGTATCGCGCCCTTTGGCAAGAGGAACCAAGGTCAGGGCACGAAACGAGCGATACGATTAACGGAAGTAGATATTGGTGCACAGTCGATAGCGCCAAGTTTGATGTTTCTGGACCGCATCTGTTGCCAAGGGCGGTGCGGATGATGTGGATATTGCGATGAGTAGATTCCTGCGATAATCGTGCGCAGGTTTTGGTCAACTCGCACTTCTGTGCACTTGCTTGGGAGTCGTTCGCCCTTGAAGCTGCTCGAAAAAGCTCGCGTCCGTGTGGTCTGGCTTATGGTCGGCATTTGTGCCACCACCTTGGGCGTGATTGCGTGGACCACTATTCCCGCTTGGCCAGTCCTGGGTGTTGCAGTCGCGACCCTCGTGGTTGCCATCAATTCTCTGACTACCCGCCTCGACAAAGATCGCTGTCTTGCTTGCGGTCACACCCTGCGCGATGCAAGATGGAGCGAGCATGGCGGCCTTTGCACGAAGTGCAATCAGATCAACCCGCCCACCCATGCACACCTCGCCAAGATAGATGCAGTAAGAACACGTGAATTGTTCGAGGCCAATCGACCGACGCTAGGTGCCCCCCCAACTGACCCTATTCCCAAGGTATAGCACCTGGGCACAGGTCCCGACGCCCCAGCTCGCTTGCTACTCTCCAGCCATGCAGGGTGTCCTAGACGTTCCACCCGAGATCGTGCCAGTCTCAACCCTCCTGACCCGCCTCCTGGTACGTGTCGAGGAAGTCTTTGATCGCCAATTGTCCAGCGATCTGCCACCCGTCGCCAGCCTGGTCAAGCACGTCGAAAACTACCGGGGCAAAATGCTCCGGCCCAGTCTCGTGATCGCATCCGGACTCGCCTCCCATCCCGCCATAGCAACCACTCCGATCTCTCAGTACGAGAGTCTCATCACCCAGGATCACATGGTCATGGGCGCGGTCGTGGAAATGGTCCACATGGCAACGCTCGTCCACGACGATGTGCTGGACGATGCCGAAACCCGTCGACGCGGCCTCACTGTCAACAAACTTCGTGGCAACGAAGCCGCGGTGATTCTCGGCGATTATCTCATCGCTTCCGCCTATCACCTCTGCTCGACGCTGCCCAGCAACGATGCTTCGGTGGCCGTAGGGCGTGCAAGCATGGTGACATGCGCGGGCGAATTGCTCCAACTGCACCATCGCGATGACTTCTCGCTCGATGAACCGACCTACTACGAGATCGTCGCTCGTAAAACCGCCGAGCTCATCGCCACCAGCGCCGAGTTGGGCTGCGTTGCCTCGCGAGCTGATCCTGCGGTCCGGCTCGCACTCGGACGATTCGGACGATGCGTTGGCGTCGCGTTCCAGGTGCAGGACGACATCCTCGACTTGACGGGCAAAGAGTCGGTCGTCGGCAAGTCTGTCAACAAAGACATGGAAAAGGGCAAGATGACCCTTCCCGTCATCCATCATCTGGCGCACGCATCGCCCCGCCAACGTGGCAGGACGCTGCAACTGCTTGATCTGGCCTCGGGCGATGGACATCACCAGCGCCAGCGCGATCTCGTGCTTGCACTCGAGCAAACCGGTTCGTTCGAGGCCGCTCGTGCTGGGGCGGCGCACTTCATCGCCCACGCAAAGCGTGAACTCTCGATGCTGCCAGTTTCGCCCGCAAGCGAACTGCTTCGTGTCATGGCAGACAGCGTCTTGGCCCGAACATTCTGAGTGACCGACGACCCAAGGCGAAGCCGACAGGCTCGCTAGAGTCCTATATGGATTCTTGTATGGAGTCTCAAATGGATCCTCGCGTGCGCTCGCCACAGCGCCTTCCCATCATTGCTCCGTCGATTCTCTCCGCTGACTTTGCCTGCATGGGTGACGAATGCGAGCACGTGCTCACGCCAGCGTCTCGAAATGGTGCGGGCGCAGATTGGCTGCATCTGGATGTCATGGATGGTCACTTCGTACCGAACTTGACGATGGGTCCGGACCTCTGTCGCTGCCTGCGAGCAAGATTGCCCAAGGCTTTTCTGGATGTCCACCTCATGGTGACCGATCCGGAGAAGTACATCGATGCCTTCGCTGACGCTGGCGCGAATCTTTTCACGTTCCATGTCGAAGTCGCACAGGCTCAGACCGCATCCGAACTTGCCACCAAGATTCGCGCCATGGGCATGAGCGTTGGCATCGCCATCAACCCACCCACCCCCGTGGACGCTGTGTTTCCACTGCTTGGTCTTGCCGACTTGATTCTTGTCATGTCCGTCAACCCCGGTTACTCGGGACAAGCCTTTATTCCCCAAACCCTCGATAAGACTCGAGCCATTCGCGAGCGTTTACGCCAGAACCAGCGCCTCCAGATGGACGGCGGGATCGGCCCAGCCCAGGCTCCAGACGTGCGTGCCGCAGGGTGTGATGTCCTGGTTGCAGCCACTGCGATCTTCAAGAAGCCCCGCACAGAGCGCCCTGGCGTAGTCTGTGCTCTTCGTGATGGCTGAATAGTTGCCACTGGCCCCGCACCGCCTAGAATCCCATCCATTCGCTATACAGGTCGCGATTGGCGTAGGGCGATTAGCGCAGTTGGCTAGCGCGCATCCTTGACATGGATGAGGTCCCCGGTTCGAATCCGGGATCGCTCACTTTCCCCCTCCTTTTTTTTCGGCTCGAATTGTCACGCCAGATTTTCGCGGCGTGAATCCTCCCGCTTGACTTAGATGCGAGCTGCTCGAAGTGGCGGGAGTATGCACTCTTCCCATCGCTTCGAGAGACCAACAACCCATGTTGCCCCAACGCATCACCGCGTTTCGACCACGCAACACCCCAGTCTTCTCGGAACTGAGCAACTTCGTTTCGAACCACCAAGTCTGTCTATGACGGCCCACTATCAATCAATGGCGCTCGCCAAGCCCATCTCTGGTTGCACATAGAGCGACACGATGTATCTTGCCTTCATCGCGATGCCGTAGGGCTGGCGATGAGCGTTCGTGTCGCTCAAGCGTGGATACGACTTTGGAGGGATGGATAAATGAAGACTCGTCTTATGTTGAGCGCAGCGGCCGTCGCCATGATCGCAGGTGCAGCCAATGCCGAAATCTATTCTTGGAACCACACCGTCACTGGTGCCGATGGAACCAACAACTCTGCAGGCATCTTTGAGAGCATCCAGGCGGAGTTTGATACCGTCACCAACCGCTTCGTCTGGAACGCGACCTTCAGCAACCAGACCACCCGCGGCTACACCCTCGCCGTCAGCCCTGGTCCAAACCCCAAGGGACACGCGGCCGAACTCGCGCTGCTCTACTTCGACGCTTCCAACCTCGGCGCGCCCAAGGTGACGGCCTACGCCTACAACGGCCAGAACGCGGTCAACAGTTGGCAGGATGGCAACCCCTTCCAGTCAGGCAACCAGGCTGGCGATCTGATCCACGGCGCGAATGACACCAGTTGGATTCAGGATGCCAGCGTCGTCGATGCCGCAGGCAAGCGCACCTTCCGACTCACCATCGATGCTACCACCATCCAGAACCACTTACCCGCGTACACCCAGAACTCCGCGGCCAATGACTGGACCGGTTTGGCCTTTGGTCCCAACCTAGGCCTCTGGATGCACACCTTCACCGGTCTCCAGACTGGGTATAACGCCGACGGGACACTCTGCGGCTGGGATTACAACGGCAACCAGGGTTGGTTTGATGGGAATAACTATGGCAACATCGTGCTCGTGCCCCTCCCGGCTCCGGCCATGATGGGCCTCGCTGGTCTGGGGCTTGTCGGCTTCGTCGCTCGCCGGCGCGCCAAGGCCCTCGCCAAGTAATCACCCTTCCTCAATCCCATGTTCCTCCCCACAAGCCCCGACCCGCGTCGGGGCTTGTCTTTCATTGATGCAATCGCCCGTGCTCTCCCCAGTTACCGCTGTGCTGGATTCTTGTCTCGCAATGCAAGAAAGCCCCATAAACTGCATGAGCCGCGGTAGACTCTCATTCATCATCTCCCTCGCCCAATCCACCATGCGAACGTTCCATCCCCATCTTTTTCTTTCAGTTCTTTGCTGGTTCCTCTCCTGCTTTTTCTGCATCGACGCCCGTGCCCAGCAAGCCCCTGCAGGCAACGCCCATCCCCAGACTCAGGCCGTCTCCGAGGAGAACAAGGACCTTGACTCCCCCTTCGGCAAGGTTCTCCTGCCCTCACAAGGCCAGGCACACACTCATGGCGATACGTTCACAGACCCCATAGCCAAGCATGCCTTTGCCAGGCAACTCAACACCGAACCGCTCCGAGGCATCGCCGTCTTTCACAATGGCCGGATCAAGGTGCTTGAAACGCTCGCCAAGGAAACCGTCGAACGTATTTCAGGCCGCAAGCGATTCCAGATTCCCGAGTCCTTCAAGACCGCAGATCAGGTCCAACTCGTAGACAACAAGTCCGCCGGTGCGACGGCTCAGACAACACCCAAACTGAGTTTTGAGCCTCTCTTCACCCTGCTCGACCTCGCCATTGATCCGGTTTTTTACCTCGACAAGCCCCTGATCGGTATCACGTACCTACCGCTGCGTCGCGAGATTCTCGAACTGCAATTCCCGCTCAAGGACAATCCCGCCAACGCAGACAAACAGGAAGCATGGCTCCGCCTAGGTCGTATCGCTCCGCTGATGGTCGATCGTTGGTCGAGCACGATTCGCCAATCGCACATGGGGGAGCAGCAATACCTTGACGCACTCAACCGCACAGACAACAACCTCATGAGCTTCGTGGAGTCCTCCGCGAATTACGAAGTGGTCGCCCCTGAGCGCAGCGACCTCCCGTGGAAGCACCTCGCAACGCTTCCACCTGCCCACCCAGCCCGCAAAGCCGCCCTCGAACTGGGCGAAGCCTGGCGAGCCTTGGACGCTGCAAAGGCAAACCAAGCCATCGTCACGCTCGCGAGCGAACTTCCCCGGATCAACGCAGGTGTCTATCCGACATCAAGCCGAAGCCTCGAACTCTTCTACAACAAACTCAACGCCTTCGAGTGGGGCTGGGTCGTCTACGCATGCTCACTCGTCACGCTGCTCCTGGCCTTTGGCACTGGGCGCAAGTCGCTTGCCTATTTCGGCACATTCCTGCTGATTGCCGGTGCCGCGCTGCACGCCACAGGTTTCATCACTCGCGGACTCATCGCGGAGCGATGGGCGATCCAGAATCAGTTCGAGAGCATGACCGGCATTTCCCTCTTTGCCGTCCTGGTTGCGCTTGGTCTGATGATCGCCCGGCGTCAATGGCTCTTTGGCGCCGCCGCCGCCGCCGTTGGTTTCATGGTGCTCGTCACCGCGACGCAAACCGCAATCCCAGGCGAGTTCATCGAGCGTGAGGCCGCCATCCTCAACACCAGTGTCCTGCTCAAGTACCACGTGACCATCGTGCTTGTCAGTTATGGTCTCATCTCGTTGGGCTTCGTCACCAGCCTGTTCTATCTGGGCACGCACTACTCGGCAAAGTTCAAGACCGCATTGAACGCCTCCAACCCTGCACCAGTCCTGACCGCACTCTCGCCCGAATCGACCATCAAGATTGCGTCCGACTCGCTGGCTGATTCCACTGGCTTGACTGTCGCAAGCAATGGGGGAGTTGCCGCAACAGCGCCCACGATCTATCGCACCCTAGCCGACCTCGACAAGGCCACGATGATCGTCCTGCAACTTGCGTTCTGGACCCTGGGCGTGGGCATCCTCCTGGGGGCATGGTGGGCCGACCACAGTTGGGGCCGCTGGTGGGCCTTTGATCCCAAAGAGACTTGGGCGCTCATCACATGGATCGTCTACCTGATTGTGATCCACGTCCGGCGCGCTGGCCTCAATGACAAGGGCCTGACCACCGCCTGGCTGAGCGTCATCGGGTTCATCATCATGCTCTGGACCTACTTCGGTGTCAACCTGTTGCTTCCAGGCTTGCACGCCTATGCGTGAACCACGCAATCTACCGATACTTTCCCAGTCGACACGATCTCGCAATCACGCCGCATTCATGCAACTCCAGCCCGATTCGATCCGTACAAAGAGCAACCAAGTTCCTTGAAGCCGCGCCAACCAACTGTGCGCGGCTGTTTATACTCTGCGGACAGCCTTACTCAGTTCGACACGATTCAATACGATTCAACACGATTCAATTCGACACTTTGTTCACCTGGGCAGGTTACGGAGTCTCTCGATGCACCCGCGTTTCACGAACCCGACATCCCAGCCTCGCGCCGCCTTCACTCTGACCGAACTCCTCGTCGTCCTCGCCATCATCGCCATCCTGATTGGCCTGGTCTTCACCGCCGGTACCGCCGCCGTACGCGGCGGCAAGGAACGCGCCACCCTGGACACCATCCGCGCCCTTGACGCTGCGATGCAGGCATATATCGAGGAACGCGAGCAGGTTCGGAACACTGATCCGATCACCCTCGCGTTCAACCCCACGAATGTCGAGACGATGCCTGGCGGCATCTACGAGGTGTATCCCATTATCGATGCCCGCGCAGGCGACTCGCCAAATCGACCCATCATCGACACCGTGGGTCTTTGGATGACCGACGCACGCCGCTACTCCCGCGTCAAAGAAATCCTCGACAAAATTCCGCCCAAGTTTGTCCGCGAATGGGACATGGATATTGACGGGATGGAACCGATGAACTCTCCACCTGCAGAGTTCCCGACACTGACAACGATTGTCGATGCTTGGGGCAAACCCATACGCCTCGTACTTTCCCAAACCGATGGCCTCTGGGTCGAACCGGATATGTACCCTGCGGGTCAAGGAACTGAAGTCGACATCTTAGTTGAGGGCCTGGTTCCTCAGCCTCTGCCCCAAGATGGCTTGTTACGTAGCGTCCGCACTGCACCTGATGTGAAGTATAAATTCACAATCGACAAGGTGCGTCGCAACTGGGTCGATCAGGATTCGCCCGCTTCCGGAGCCAATGGCACCCGCGTCCTCACCGACAGCGACGGCGGACGTTGCGATGGCCCTCGACCCTACTTCTATTCCGCAGGCCCCGATGGCGAAGTGGGCCTCAAGAAACAAGTCGACGGCACGCTCGCCGATCTCAACACCGACAACCTCTACCTCCACCGCCCGAAGTTTGCCCGCAAGCCCTGAGGCCGACCCATCTGGAAGCCGACCTATTCGCTGGTTCAATCTTGAAACCTCGCGCACTGGCGCGAGGTTTCTTGCTTGCAGTTTCCACACCAAAGCAAAACGACCGCTCGATTGGAGGCGGTCGTTTGATCGTTGCTATTGCTTCTTGGCTTCTTGCGTGATCCTCTAGACCTCTAGAAAAACTCGCAAGGCATGCCCAACCGGACACACTCTCACGCCCGGCTCTGATAACTGCCATCAGACGTGCTCACGCGGATCATCTCGCCCGCCTTGATGAATGCTGGCACTCGAACCGCGAGCCCAGTTTCCATCTCGGCATCCTTGGTCTGATTCGTGACCGTCGCGCCCTTGACTTCGGGCGGGCAGTCCTTGACCACAAGTTCAACGCTCGCGGGCAATTCGATCTGGATCGGGTTGCCGTCATACAGCAGCACCTGCGTCTTGCTGTTGGGGCGGAGGAACTTGAGTGACTTGCCCAGAACATCCTCGGGCATCGTGTACTGCTCGTAGGACTCGCCATCCATGAACGTCGCGCCCGAACTATCAGAGTACAAGTACTCCATCTCGCGTCGGTCAAGGTCGATCACCTCGATGTCGTCCTGAGGCTTCAGACGCTTTTCCAAGGTCTGAGCCTTGAGCACGTCCTTGATAGTGAGTTGCACGAACGCGCGAAGATTGCCGGGCGTGCGGTGCTCGATCCCCGTCACCACAAACAGACGACCATCCATTTTGACACCCATGCCCGGGCTGAGGCTGCTGGCTTGCATGACGTTCTATTCTCCGAATGATCTTTCGATCCCATGCTGTAAGGTAGACGTTCGCTTGCTCGCCAGCAAGGTTCCCACTGTAGACCAGTAGTCTCATAGAGGAATCCATCATGGGAGTTGATCTATACGCCTGTCCCCTTAGTCGATACTTCGCTCGCGACTTCGTTTCACCAGTCCAGCAGATAATGCCTGGCGTCAATGTGAAGGTGATTGGAGGCGACGGAAAACTGATTGAACGTCGCAAAGCAGCCGAATTGAGGCCTTTTATCTTGGAATGGCGACGGTCGCTGAACCAGCCGTTTCGAGCCAACGGGGCGGACGGCGTGATATGGGATGAGATGCCCACCTGAGGTCGCCGACCTCGGTCGTGCTGCCATCGGGGCAGAGCGAATTGGTTGGCTCCATTGCCTCGCTACTCTCATAACTTGAAAAACTCGAACGCGCCATGGCCAATATTGGATGGAGCGCCGTCCAATCTCCAACCCCACTTCGAGAACAAGTCCTGCAATCCATGACCACATGGAAGCGCCTCGCGATGCTTGCGATCAAGCACCCCGCCGTGTTGCTGGTGGACTACTAAAAAAATGCCTACTTCGCCTCAGCGGTCGCTTGCCCATCGTTGTTCACGACTGTCGGGGATGGAATGGTCTTGTCATCGACCAACGACTTGATCTGTTCCAGCACCAGCGCCTTGTCGCCCACCAGCACCAGCACCGCCGCGTCCATGTTGATTGACTGTTTCGCCAGCAAGTTCAACTTAGTCGCGTCGACGCTACCGACGCTCGCGATGTCGGACGCAACCGCATCCCATGCCAGGCGGCTCGAAACCATCTGTGCCGCCAGGCCCGTCACGCCGCTGATCGTGCCGAAGGAGCCGACCATGTCCGCCCGCACAGTTTCACGCGCCTTGGTTGCTTCCGCGTCGGAGATATCACCACTGCGGATGCGTGTCAGTTCACCCATGAATTCTCGAAGGGCCGGGCCAGTCTGCTCAGCCTTGACACTCGTGCTCGCCGTGAACATTCCAAGCGACGGGTTCAGGGCAAAGCCCGACCTCGCGCCATAGGTGTATCCATTCTTCTCTCGCAGATTCTGGTTCAGCCTGCTCGTGAAACTTCCGCCCAAAATGGTGTTCAAAAGGTCCAGGGCAACGCGATTGCTATCCCCGCTTGTGACGCTGGGTGATCGCAGGTGCAGCACAGTCTGCACCGCGCCGGGCCGATCGACCACAAAGACGCGCAATCCGCTCTTCTCCGGGGCTGGCACTGCAAAACTCATCGGTGAAGCCCACTTCTCATTCGTGCCTGCCTGCCAACCCGCGAAGTGTCTGGTCGCCAGTTCAATCGCCTCGTCCTTGGTGATGTCGCCCGAAATGATGATCGTCGCGTTCGCCGGGTTCAGGATCGCGTCCTTCGCCGCGCGAATGTCGTCCAGCGTCAACGCGCTCGTCGTCCGCACCGATCCGCCCGTTGGCGCTCCATAGGGATTGCTCTCGCCCAACAGCAATTTTGCCGCCACTTTTCCCGCCACGACCGGCGCATTCTGATCGGCTTGCTTGAGGTTCTCGATGTGCAGTCCCTGCACGCGTGACCAGTCCGATTCCGCCAGTCGAGGCGAGGAGAGTGCCATAGCCATCAGTTCCATCCCGCGATCCACGCCCCGCTTGAGCACCGTCATCGAAGCGCTGAATGACTCCTTCGCCGCACCCGCGTCAAAACTCGCCCCAATCGCCTGCAACGCATCCGCAAACTGCTCCGCACTCAATACCCCAGCGCCCTCGTCCAGCATGTCGGCCATCAGCGCACTGCGACCCGCCTTCGCAGGCGTGTCCAGTGCGACGCCCTTTACCGGTGTGAACACGATGTCCATCCCCACCAGTGGCAGTCCAGGACGAGAAAAGACCATCAGCCGTGCACCATTCACAAGCGTCGCTGCCTCGGGCGTGGGAGCAACGAAGGCAGCCATGGGTGCATCAACAGGCCGCGTATCACGAGCACTCGTCTCCCGCTCTGGCTCCTCCGCCAGCACCCGCTGAATCAGCCGCGCATCACCCCGAAGCACGGCCCCAGTCCACGCCTTGACCGACTCCGTTGTGGCGTTGCGATAGCGATTGAGGTCACGCTGAAGGCTGTCGGGATTGGAGAACGAATACTCATACTGGTTCAACCGATCCGCCCGGGCCTCGATGGATTGCAGCGATGCCACAAGATTCAATTCGTACTTTGCCTGAGCGCGAGCCACCTCATCGCCGGTTGGCCCAGATGCAGTGAACAAAGCTACTTCCTCATCGACAATCGCTTCGATGCGAGCCATATCCGCTCCCGGCAGTGCGAAAACCCCGATGCGGAAGATCGACCCCAGCGCTGCCGAGTCCTGGCCCGCCGATACCTCGCTCGCCAGTTGCTCCTGCACAACCAGCCGCTGATACAGACGACTGTTGTTCCCGTCCGCCAGAATCGTCCCTGCAAGGTCCAACTCCGCATCTCCATCCGTGAACTGTGCCGGGCTGTGATAGGCGATCATCAGCGCTGGCAACTGCACCTTGTCCAGCGTCGTCACGCGAATCACCCGATCCAACTTTGCGGATGGCACCACCCGCTGCTGCGCAACGTTGCCCGAGGGCAGCGATCCAAACAACTGCTCGACCAGCGGCTTGATCGCACTAGGATCAAAGTCGCCCGCAACCACGAGCGAGCAGTTGTTGGGCTGATAGAACGTTGCGAAAAAGTCCTTGACATCCTGCACAGCAGCCGCTTCAAGGTCATGGTGCGTGCCGATCACGCCGTTGTAGTAAGGATGGCTGGGCGGATACATCAATTGGTACGTGGCTTCATACGCTTTTCCATACGGCGCATTCTCGATCGTCTGCCGCCGCTCGTTGCGCACCACATCCCGCTGCTTGTCGAGTTTTTCCAGATTCATATTGAGGCCCATGTCCTCGAGCCGATCCGCATCAAGCCACAGCAGCGTGGGCAGCAGGCTCGCCGGCCCCGACGAGAAGTAGTTGGTCCTGTCCAGGCTCGTCGAGGCGTTGTTGGCTCCCCCGCCCGTTTCCATCAGCACGTCAAAGTCACTCCCCGGCACGCGCGTAGTGCCCATGAACATCAAATGCTCAAACAAGTGCGCAAACCCGCTCCGCCCCGCTGGCTCGTTGCGTGCGCCAACCCGATACCACAGGTTAATCGTCGCCCGTGGCACGCTCTTGTCCTGATGAAGAATCACAGTCATGCCGTTTGCCAACTGGTACTTCTCATGCGCCAACTGTGCGAAACCAGCGTGCGTGAAGGCGATCGCCGCCAACGATGAAACCATGTATCGGAGCATGCTACAGCGTAGGTTCCATCGTCGGATAAGACGTATCCTTGTCGCATGCCCGCCGCTTCCAGTGATTCTGTTCTCCGCGCCTTGGTGCTCCGCGCCCCAGGCACCAACTGCGATGCCGAAATGTGCCGCGCCTTCGAACTGGCCGGTGCCAAGGTCCAACTCCTGCATCTCGACTCGCTGATCGCCGATCCCGCACGCATCGACGCCTTCGACCTCTTCGGTTTTCCGGGCGGCTTCAGTTATGGCGATGACATCGCGAGCGGCCGAATCTTCGCCATGAAAGTGCGAGAACGCCTCTACCCCGCCTTGCGGAGTGCCGTCCAGCGAGGATGCCCCATCATCGGTGCCTGCAACGGCTTCCAAACCCTCGTCCAGGT
Organism: uncultured Phycisphaeraceae bacterium; assembly: GCA_964425995.1. Classification (GTDB taxonomy): domain Bacteria; phylum Planctomycetota; class Phycisphaerae; order Phycisphaerales; family UBA1924; genus BJHL01. Next base: position 35,486 of record CAYRPC010000009.1, on the reverse strand, counting down.
CGGGCTTCTCCCAGGCCCAGCCTCCTTGCCCTGGCCAGATCAAGCACCAGTCCAGACAGTCGCCCTTACCGACAATCAAGACGCACGCTTCCGCGATCGCTGGGTGCCAGTCACCTACGAGCGAACCTCCGTCTGCGTCTGGACCAAGGATCTGCTCGACGCCCCAGCCTTTCGCGCCGACCGCGAAGCCTCGCAACTGCCCGTCGCGCATGGCGAGGGCCGCTTCGTCGCAGCCGATGATGCCACGCTCGCGGCGCTCGAAGCCAATGGCCAAGTCGTGCTGCGCTACGGCGACAACTACAACGGCAGCCAACGTGCAATCGCTGGTATTTGCGACAACAGCGGACTTGTCTTTGGCCTCATGCCCCACCCCGAACGATTCCTCGACTGGAATCGTCATCCCTGGTGGACGCGTCTGCCCGAAGCAAGTCGACAGGGGCCCACGCCTGGCCTGCTTATGTTCCAGAATGCAGTGCGAACAGCGCGGCATGTCCTGGCCTAATCACCAGCCTGATCACCAATCTGGCCATCACTGACCGGTTGATTGAATCCACCCGCCGCCAAGCACAAGATCGCGATCTCGCGCATCGAACAGCACCATCGCCTGGCCAGGCGCCACCGCGATTTGCCCTGCTTCGAATCGTACGCTGAATCGTCCCCGACGCCCCGACGGATTGGGCTCATCAACAATGTCGGCATCAGGCAGCCAGCGTGCGACCGCCTGTGCAGGTTCGGTGTGGTATCGATACTGTGCCCAGACGCGCCGCGGTTCGCCAGCCATCAGGCGAGCCAATTCATCCCCAGGCATGATCCAGTTGGCCTCGCCCACCATCGCTTCGCTCGTGAGCAAGTCTTTTTTATCACCAATCGTCACCGTGTTTGTTGCCGCATCCCTCGCAACAACATACACGCGACGACCCACGGCAACATTCAGTCCCCGGCGCTGGCCGATCGTGAAGTGGTGCTGTCCCTCGTGCTCACCCATCACCACGCCATGCGTATTAACAATCTTGCCAGCCTTCACCGCATGCGGAGCACGCCTCTCGACCAACCCCGCATAGTCGTTGTCGGGAACAAAGCAGATCTCCTGACTGTCTGGCTTGTCAAAGACAGGAAGCACAAACTCCTTGGCAAGTTCGCGTACACGCGGCTTCTCCAGTCCCCCGATCGGCAGCAGCATGTGCGCGAGTTGCTGCCTGGGCACGCCAAAGAGCACATACGACTGATCCTTGTTGTGGTCTATGCCGCGCAGCAGCCGCGCCTCGCCATCGAGCGTCAGCACCCGCGCATAGTGGCCGCTCGCCACAAAGTCCGCATCAATCTGACGGGCATACTCATGCAACTTGCCAAACTTCAGCCAGTCGTTGCAGCGCACGCACGGATTGGGCGTGCGCCCCTGGACATACTCGCCCACAAAATAATCGATGATCCGCCCGAAGTCCTTCTTGAAGTTGCAGACATAGAAGGGGATGCCTAACTGCGCCGCAACCTGCCGCGCATCCGCCGCATCATTGATCGAGCAGCACCCCTGATGCCCGATCTTGACCGCCTGCGTCAGGGCAACCGTCTTGGAAAGGCCCTTGCCCCCAGCCATTCCCTCGCCTCCACGCACATTGATCTCGCACACCCGCGCCGCAGCCTGGTCATAAGGCAGCAACTCATCCAGCGTCTCGCCAGGCGACCCCAACCGCATGAAGCACCCAACCACCTCATACCCCTCGCGCAGCAACAGCGCCGCGGCGACAGAACTGTCAACACCGCCCGACATGGCAACAAGTACTTTGGAGCGAACCTTCACCCCAGATTATAAGAGTCCAACCGCGCCAGCGGTCGGGCGGTGCACAGCCCTCAAATGACACACATCTAAAAACCAACTTGCCATTTTGCTGGTCCCATACCCCCCGTGTGGTATATTCCCATTACTGGACGCACAAATTTCGGGAGGATCGGGCATTGATTTGGGCATGGGTTCGGGGTTCACATCAGTTCGCGCGTTTGCTCTCGCCGTTATGGCGGGGGGGGTGGCGTGGTGCCGTGTGCATATGCACAGGTCGATGCGGTTTCTGACGTCGACTTTGTGACTGTTGGTGCTATCGGCAATGCGCCCTATTCATGGCCTGGCAATCGTGTCAACGGTCGCGGTCGCGTGGACATAGAACATCGTATGGCAAGTATGAGGTGACGACCTCGCAGTGGCTTGAATTCATGAACGCCGCGGCAGATCGTCCAGCAAACGATCGCTTACCGCACGGGGTGTACCCGCTTCGTTGGGGCGCAGCGTCCACGACACCTCAGAACCCCGGCGCGCTCCGATGGACGCAGATTCCAGGCCAGGAGATGTTCGGCGTGGGAGGGGTGGATTGGCGCACGTGTGCGATCTGCTGCAACAATGGCAAGGCGACCAACCGCGAAGCGTTCCTCAGCGGTGCCTACGACGTCAGCACGTTCGGCTATATAGGCGACGGCGGCGGCTTTACCGACCAACTCACGCGAAGTCTCGGAGCACTCTACTTCATTCCCTCGCTCGACGAGTGGATCATGGCAGCGCACTACGACCCCAGCAAGGAAAGCGTGTCAATCAAACGACATGCCAGAAGTGGTGTCGGCGCCGCGGGTAGCACGCGGGGCACGTTGAGTCAGCCATCGCAACTCAGGCAGTTTGAGCAATTTCGCCGCCGCCGCGTAGGTCCCGGCACCAACCACCACACATGCACCAAGACGCAGCGTCCCCGTGAGCCATCGGTCGGGCTTCAGATGCAGCGTCTCTTGCACCAGCGGCGCAGCCCGCTGCAACGCAAGCACCGCACCGGACATCACGAGCGCCGCCAGTCCGATTTTGGCAAACGTAACCACTGTCTCGCGGGTCAGTGGATTCACACCCAAGTGTCGCGGCGCGAGGATCAGCAGTGTCAGTAGTTGCACCGTCGCGCTCGCGGCGGTCGCCCACGCAAGTCCAGCCTCCTTCAAAGACCAGATGAGCGTGAGATTGAGCGTGAGGTTGATAAGCACGCATCCAATCGCGACCCGCATCGGAGTAGTCGTATTGCCCTTGGCATAGAACGCACGAGTCATCACGTGATTGAGCGAGTACGCCCACACGCCCGGAGCGAAGCCCATCAGCACATCGGCTGCTCTGGCCAAGCCTTCATCTTTGAAGGTCTTGCTGCCCCCGCCAAAGACGCTGGAAACCAGGTCGTGCCGAACGAGCATGAGGCCCAGCGTCGCGGGCAGTGCGATAAACAGCGACAGTCGCAAGCCGCGTCGCAGATGTGTGGCAAACGCTTCGGGCTTGTCGCTGCTGCTCGACAGCAACGGAAAAATCGCAGTGGCGACCGCGATACCAAAGACACCCAGCGGGAACTGATACAGCGTCTGGGTGTAACTGATGATGGCGTTGCTGGAAGCATCAAGCGGCGTTGGCCTGCCAAACATCGTGGGCCCGATCCACACGGGCCACATCGCAATCACCGTGTCGAGCATGGTGTTGAGTTGCAGCGTCCCCAGCCCAAGCACCACGGGCAGAAAACTCGCCAGCACCCTGCGGACAGATTCGCCGGTAGTGGTGGAGGGGTTGAACAGTTCACGCAGAGTAATTTTGTGCCACGCGACTTGCCCGCGAAGCGCATGCAAGCTCCACGCGACCGTCGCCCAACTGGCCAGCAAAGCCGCGGCCCCGATGGCGTATGCCGCCGTGGTCTTCGATTCAATCACCGCGAAGTAGTACAAAATACCCGCAACAATCTGGAAAAGATTGAGCAGGATCGGCGCCGCAGCGGGAATTGCAAACTTGTTCTGTGTCTGAAGCACCCCTGCAAGGATCGCCGCGATGCAGACAGCGGGCATCATCGGGATCATCAGGATGATGAGTTTGACGGAGAGGGCGGCATCGGCCGTAATCGGAAAGAACTGCAACCGGATGAACAGGCCCATCATGATGAGGGCGGTCAAAACGCTGGTCGTGAGCGTGAGCAACGCGACAATGACATTCGCCAGCGCCTTTGCTCGCTGCGGTGCATCCCGATGCAGCAGCGCGTACTGCGGAATAAACGCGGCGGACAACGCCCCTTCACCAAACAGCCGTCGAAACAAATTGGGCAATGCATACGCCGCACGAAAAGCCGAGCCTAAAAGCGAGTCGCCGAATATCCGTGCGGTGATGACATCCCGAGCCAGTCCTGCAAATCGAGATAGCAGTGTCAGGCCCGAAACCACACGCACGGCGGCGGCGAGTAAGCCAGTGGCGTCTTGATCGCTCAGTTGGCTGTCTGTTTGGATCCTGGAAGGTATTGGCATTGCGAACAACGACGCAGCGAGCACAGTGCGAGTCAAAGACCGACTCAGATGAGCGACTCAAGTAGGATGGAAAGCGGACTGTTGGCGGAACAATGCCAGCTGTCCAGTGCGACGGCCCGAGTTGTGCAAGAGTGAAGCAAAGCAATTGAGGACAACTGGCCTGTGACGGCATACGCCTTCGCCCTTGTTTTCGAGCGGTGGGCGCTTACAATTGGAACGACTTTTTGTACTCTGTTCGTATCACCGTATCCTTGATTATCTACTTGCATGCTCGTAGGGACGAGCATTGTGTGAAGCGTGTGGAGTGGCCACGATGGACGAAGAAGAAGAAATCGATCCGCACTGATGACCGCACTCGCCACGCCAGCGGTGCTGGTTCAGGCACGCTCCCCCATTTTCAACATGTCGCCCAGGCGCTGTTTGCAACGCTCCGGGCTGTCAGCAACAGATCAATCGCAGCATTGACGTTCACACACCGCCCGCCGCTCAACCAGTCCTGGAAATCGCGGTTTTAAGGGCACTTTCAGAGGTTCTTTCCATGCCAGCCGACCTATCTCACATTCGTAACTTTGGTATCTGCGCCCACATTGACGCAGGCAAGACCACCTGCTCCGAGCGCATCCTGTTCTACACCGGCAAGAATTACAAGATCGGCGAAGTGCACGAGGGCACCGCGACGATGGACTTCCTGCAGGAAGAGCAAGAGCGTGGTATCACGATCCAGTCAGCCGCGACGACCTGCCCGTGGGAGTTTCGTGGCAAGGAATACAAACTCAACCTGATTGATACGCCCGGACACGTGGACTTTACCATCGAAGTCGAGCGATCCATGCGCGTGCTCGATGGCGCGGTCGCGGTCTTTGACGGCAAAGAAGGCGTCGAGGCCCAGTCCGAAACCGTTTGGCGTCAGGCCGACCGCTACAAAGTGCCTCGCCTCTGCTTCATCAACAAGATGGACAAGATCGGTGCAAGTTTCGACTTCAGTTACAACACCATCAAGACGCGACTTGGCGCCAATGGCGTACCCATCCAGACCCCAATCGGCCTGGGCCACCAGCATCGCGGCATCGTCGATCTGATGACGATGAAGGGATATCTCTTCGAGGGCGAACACGGCGAGAAGGTCGTTGAAGTGCCCATTCCAGATGATGAACTGGCGACCGCAGAAAAGTACCGTCAGATCATGATCGAAAAAATCGCGGAGTTGGACGACGATCTGGCTACCGACTTCCTCGAAGGCAAAGAACTCTCGGTCGAACGTCTGAAGGCTGCGCTTCGTGGGGCCACCATCAAGCAGCGTTGTTTCCCCGTGCTCTGTGGCGCCGCCCTGCGAAACGTGGGCGTGCAGATTCTCATCGACTCGATCGTCGAGTATCTCCCCGCGCCGACTGAAAAGCCCAACGTCACTGGCACCGATCCCAATGACAAGGACATTGCGATGAGTCGTCCGCACGATCCGGACGCACCCTTCTCCTGTCTTGTCTTCAAGGTCGTTAGCGACATGCACGGCGATCTTACCTACATCCGCGTCTACAGCGGCAAACTTGCCAAGGGCACGCGTATTCTCAATCCCGGCAATGGCAAGATCGAGAACGCTTCTCGCATCTTCGAGATGCATGCCCAGAACCGCATCCCACTCGACGAAGTCACTGCGGGCAACATCGTCGCGATCGTGGGCATCAAGAACAGTTACACCGGTGACACCCTCTGTGATGCCGACAAGCCCATCATTCTTGAGCGCATGCACTTCCCAGAGCCCGTCATCGCCATGAGCATCGAGCCCAAGAGCCAGGACGACAAGCGCAAATTGTCCGAAGCGCTGGGCGTCATCCGTCGCGAGGACCCGAGTTTCCGCAGTCAGTTCGACGAAGAAACCGGCCAGACCATCATCATGGGCATGGGCGAGTTGCACCTCGAAATCATTCGCAACAAACTCATCCGCGACATGAAGATCAACGTCGAGACTGGCAAGCCCAAGGTCTCGTATCGCGAAGCCATCTCCAAGAAGGTCGAAGATGTCCGAGGCCTGCACAAGAAGCAGTCGGGTGGTCGCGGTCAGTTCGGTGATTGCATGATCAACCTCGAGCCCTATTCCGCCGCCCAGGCCGAAGAGGCCGAACTCGACTTCACCGACAACTTTGCCTTCGAAAACGGCATTGTCGGCGGCGTCATTCCCAAGGAGTTCATCCCCTCCATCGAGTACGGCATTCGCCAGCAGGCCAAGACCGGCGTCAAGTTCGGCTACCCCCTCATCAACGTCAAGGCCACCCTGACCTACGGCTCCTACCACGACGTCGACTCAAGCCAGATCGCCTTCGAACTGGCTGGCATGGAAGCCCTCAAACTGGCCGTGGATCGCGCAGGTCCCCAGTTGCTTGAGCCCATCATGAAGGTTGTCATCACCGTGCCCAACGACTACCTGGGCAATGTCACGGGTGACGTCTCCAGCCGCCGCGGCATGATCATCGACACCGAAGATCGCGATCCCGTGAAGATGGTCACTTCCGAAATCCCCCTCAGCGAGTTGTTCGGCTACACGACTGCCCTCCGCGGCATGAGCCAGGGCCGCGCCAGCGCAACCATGGAGTTCCTCGAATACCGCCCGATGCCCGCCAGCATCATGAAGGAAATGACGGAAGAGAAGACGAGCGGCAAGAAGAAGTAACGCTCAACCTGTCTTTCAGTTTTACATCTAGGCAACATCAGTCCAAACAAAGCACAAACAATTATCGAGCCCGGACCCTTTCGGTCCGGGTTTTTCTTGCGCTATGCCCATTCTGGGCGTTATCGGTAGGTGAATGCTCGCCAATCCACCGCACTTCAAAGCGACGAAGCGCAGATTCAGCAAATAAGTCGATCACTTTACTGGCACTTCCCAAGTTCTGTGGCATGTTGTAGTGCCCGAGTGTGTGCGGGCTTTGCAGACAAACCTTAGAGAAGGGTGAGATCGCTATGGCCATGAAAACCGCAATCGCGGCGTGGGCTCTTGCAGTGGTCGGAGTTGCCGGGGTGACCCAGGCAGCAACCGTCCAGGCAACTGTCACAGCCGACAACCATTACGCGCTGTACAGCGTGAACAACGGGGCAATCAACTTTGTGGGCCGCAACGAAGTTGGCCCAGTTGGTGAACCGGGCACGTATAACTGGAGCCTGGCCGAAAGCCATACGTTCCAGACCGACGATGTGATCTACATCGCCGCATGGAGCGATGACTTCTTCGCCCAAGGCTTGTTGGGCCAGTTCAACGTCGTTGGCGGACCCACGCTCCTGACCGGTGATCCGGCCTGGCAGGTCTACCGTACCGGACTTGATCGCGATGGAGCCGACCCCGCCCCCGGCGCCGCCGAGGTGCAGGCACAGATCGCCTTCGCAAACTCGAACAGCCTTTTCCGTAACCCCACAGTGGGTCAGTTGAATACCGCCGCAGCTACCCCTTGGGGAGAAATCGCGGGCATCAGCAACGCAGCGCGTTGGATATGGGCAGATGTTCCCCAGGGTACCGATCCGTTCGAGCCCGGTGCGAACTACAACGAGTACCTAATCTTCTGTGCAACCATTCCGAGTCCCGGCTCGATCGCTCTTGGCAGCTGTGGCGGCTTGCTGCTCCTGCGTCGCAAGCGGGCCTGAAGCATTAGCATTACACACATCTGCATGTAGGAAGTAGCCCTTGGTCGAGAGATCTTGGGCTTTTTTCTTTTCATCGTTCATCGCTGAACCTTGGGTCGCATCACAGACTCAACACTTCGGCACACACTGCGACGCGGGCATCCATCGTCTACGCTCGACAATGTCCACCTTGCCCAGCGTCATCAATCTGCTCCGCCCGCTTCGCGATCATTCCCTGTCCGTCCGACTGGGTCTGCTGGGTGTCGTCCTCGTGATTGCCATGGGGCACGCAGCATCGCTCCTGCACATGTACTGGCATTATGAGAACCGCGACGAGCGCCCCGGCTTCACCATCGATGATGTTCGCGCCGCATACCACGGCATCAACGCTCCAGCTTTGTTCAAGACTGCCCTCGAGAACGACCACCCCAAGGGGCTGGCCCAGCCCACGCGAGAAGCGCTGCTCGCATGGCTCGCTACCGACAAGATCGCCGAGAACTACGACAATCTCGACCTGGGCGATAACAGTCCGGCGGAGTTGATCGCCGCGAATTGCAATACCTGCCACGCCCGCAAGGTTGCGAAGGAAAAAGGCGCGAACATCCCGCTCGAAGCCTGGGAGGATGTTCGCAAAGTCGTCTTCTCTCGCACGGTCAATCCGGTGCCGATCAAGGTGCTGGCGATCTCGACGCACACGCACGCATTGAGCCTCGCCGCCTTGTCTGGTGTGGTGATCGCTCTGTCGCTGTGCTGCTCCTTCGCGCGTGCTCCGGGTGTGTCAAGGGTTGTCGGCGCTCTGGTCGCCGCCAACGGAATCGGCCTGACCCTCGACATTGCAAGTTGGTGGATCACGCGCTCGTCTGAGAGTTTCGTCTATGTCATCGTCGTTGCTGGCGGCTTCTATAACTTCTCGCTGGCGATGCTCACGCTGCTGATCGCTGCGGAACTGGTGCGTCTCTTCCCTCGCGCCAATTCATGATCGCCCTCACTTCGTGATGAGTGCAGATAGAGCAAGATAGAGCGGAATCCCCACAGCAATATTGAAAGGGAAAGTCACGGCGAGCGCCATGGGAATATACAGCCCAGGCGTGGCCTGCGGAATAATGAGCCGAATCGCTGCGGGCACCGCGATATAACTTGCCGATGCACCCAGCACGATCAGCAGGAACGCATCACCAAAGGACAAGCCGGCGATCTTGGCCAGACCCGCAGCGATGGATGCATTGATTATCGGGAAGAGAATGCCCAGTAGGATCAGCCGCTTGGGGGCCTGACGAAGGTCCTTGAGCCGTCGGGCCGCCAGAATGCCAAGGTCCAGCAGGAAGAACACGAGCACCCCGCTGAAGAGATCGGTACACAGGGGCTTGAAGGCTCGATAGCCTCGTTCCCCCGTGATCATGCCGATGGCGAGGCTTCCTAGCAAGAGCAGCACCGGGCCATTCAAGAACGCCTCGTGCAACAGCGATCCCCACGAACTTTTCTGAGTAGCGCCTTGCATGCCGGACGTTTCGCTCACGCCATACGTGCGCCACATGACCACGCCCACAACGATCGCCGGGCTTTCCATGAGGGCCATGACCGCAACCATGTGCCCGCCATAGGGGATGCCCTTGGCTTCGAGCACAGTACAGGAAGCCATAAAGGTAACAGCCGAGATCGATCCATAGGTCGCCGCGAGCGCAGCGGCATTGGCGACACTGGTCAAAGTGCGCGTGATGTAGAAGACGAACACGGGCACCGCCGCCGCCAAAAGCATGCCTGCGATCATCGCCGCGACGGCATCACGAGTGAGACCATGCACAGCCAACTCGACGCCGCCCTTGAATCCAATCGCCCAGAGCAGATAGAGGGAGAGCAACTTGGTGACAGGCTTGGGTACCTGCAGATTGCTCCGGGCGAGTCGTGCGACCGCGCCGAGAAAAAAGAAGAGTATTGGCGGGCTCGCAGCGAGAATGGAACTGACATTGGTCAGCACGTCAACCTGCGAGAGCGAGCAACTCCAGAGCGGCGAAAGCGGCACATGCGCCATCACGATTGACATGGCTGAGTCTATGGCTGGCTGCAATGACAAATCGCAATCAAGCCTGAGAGGGGGGCTCTGAGTCATCATTCACTTCACGGGCCTGATTCCAACTCGCACCACTTCAACCTCGCGGTCAAAGGCCATCGCGGGAATGCCGCTGCGAATCACCGAGCGACTTGATCCGCGGATGAGCCAGCCTTTCGCGTCGGCCTCAAAGTTTGATTCCTGCCTGATGATCGATGTGGTGCTGTCACGGATGGTGCGCTGTTCTAATTCCGAGAGTTTCACGCCCATGTCACGGACCATGCCCAGCAGTTGCTGTCCTAGTTCAGCCGAGTTGGGCACCGTGCTTCGCAGCACGACGCTGAATCCTCCATCTTTGGTCCGTTCCATGGATCGCACGGTCTTTGCCGTCATGACACGTCCGGTCGCGATTGCCTGCTCGGTGTCGCTGCGACTCTCACCTTCTACTACGCGCGTCTGTGCCACCCCGATCACCTCTCGATAGAGTTGCATCAATGTGCCATCCATGTCGTTCGCTGCGTTCTGCTCGATGCTCTCCCGTTGCTTGTCCGCTGCCTCCTTCTTGAGGCCTATCAAGTCATCCGTGCGTTTGAGCAATGCGTCAAGATTCTGCCTGAGTGCCTTTGCTCCTTCCTCGATGTTCATCGCGGCCGCGCTGCCGTCACTCAGTCTGATCTTGATCTTCGCTTTGACATCGTACATCGTCGTGACCAACGCATAGTTGTGTTTGATGAACGCATCGGGCAACTCTGCGACCGCTGGAGGCGTCGCTGAGCACTCCACGATCACCTCTTCGGCATCTCTTGACAACACCCGAATCGTGTATGCAATCTTGACCACGGGCATCCGCACCAGGCTTGTGCCTTGCCCTTGCGAGTTCTTGAGGGTTGCCCGATACTCCACCATCTCGCCCGCCTGCCAGTCGCACGGTAACTTGATCTCTCCCTTGTCTTCGGGCTTTGTAGCCGGTTTACTGGTTGGCTTGATTGCTGGCTTGCCATCGACCTTCTCGATCTGACGCACGGGCGCACTGTGCGAATTGGTCGTTGCGATCAGCGTCATGGTGCATGCTGCTAACACCGCCAAAATGAGTACATGTGCCGTCATCAAAAACTCCCGGCTCCCAAAGCCACACCCGGTCGCAAGTCATAGTCATTTCGTCAAACACCCAACGCGGCCCCGTGAAAAGCGTAGTATCTTGCCAGAGAACCTCAATCGCATCCAATGCCCCATCCCTATCCTGCATTCGCATGCCCGAGCCCGCCACCGTGCCTTCGCCCCTGACGAACGCGACCATCCCGCAAATCGCCCAACGCCTCCGCGCCGCCAAGCGTGTTGTCGTGCTGACGCATGCCAAGCCCGATGGCGATGCGGTTGGGAGCACCATGGCGATGGTTCGCGCCATTAATCGCGTGCCGAGTTTCACGACTCGCCCCAAGGCAGAAGCGTGGTATTTTGGACCTACGCCCTCCTGGCTGGCCGACGTTGCCCGTGATGGCAACGCGTCCACGCCCCATCGCGTCTTTGAGCCGCCTTTTCTCTCGCTTGCATTGCCACCAGCCGACGATATCGATGCCATCGTTATCACCGACACCTGCTCCTGGATGCAACTCGATCCGCTCAAGCCCTTCCTGCAATCGCGCGTCGCGATGACCAGCGTCATCGACCATCATGTGCAGGGCGACCCAAGCGTTGCTTCGCTGCGATTGGTGGATACTGGGGCCGCCGCAGTCGTTCAGCCCGTCGCGCTGCTTTGCCAGGAACTATTGGATCTGCCCGGGGCCGATAAGCTCCCTCCCAGCATTGCGGAGCCACTTTATCTCGGGCTCTGTACCGACACCGGATGGTTCCGCCATAGCAACGTGTCGCGCCGTGTCATGACGCTGGCGGGCGAACTGCTCGACGCTGGCGCCAATCACGTGCGCCTCTACCAGCTGATCGAGCAGCGCGAAACGCCCGGCAGGCTGCGACTCATCAGCCGCGCACTCGCAAGCCTCGAACTGCGCTTGAACGACCGTCTTGCCCTGATGAATCTCACGCTTGCAGACCTCCGCGAGAGCGGTGCCAATCCTGGTGAAACCGGCGGCATCACCGACTTCACACAAGGCATCCCTTCCGTCCTCGTGAGTGCCATTCTGATTGACACACCGCCCGACCAGCGACCCGCTTCTATGGCAGGCACTTTGGATGGCTCTGGCTCCCCCGTGCTCAAGATCAGCATGCGCAGTAAGAGCGAGCCCACGCCAATCGATGTGAACGCCATCGCTAGCACCTTTGGCGGCGGGGGTCACATTCGTGCGGCGGGAGCAAAGACCCCCTTGACGCTGGACCAGGCTAAAGAGGCGATCTCAAAGTTGGTGCAGCAACAACTGGTTTGACACACAAACGCTATCAAGCCACGGGGTATTCCGATGGCTCACAAGTGGCGCACATTTGGTGCACACTCCTGAAACCTCGTGAGTAGTTGTCCCGCTCGCCGATGCCCGGGGTTCGTATTGTCTGGCATGCGACCCCGTGTCAGTCCCGGCCAGCGACCACCCCTCCGCGTGATGCCCACCACTCTGTGGGAATTTCCCAGCCAGCATTACGACGCCTGGGTGGACGAAAATGGCAACACGATCCGAAGCAAGAAGTTTGGCGGCATGCAAGGCGATCAGGCCTATGTCGGAGCGACGCCCTCGTGGGTCATCTGGCAATGCCTCATGCGCTACACCAGGCCTGGCGATACGGTTCTTGACCCCATGTGTGGCAGCGGCACGACTCTGGACGTGTGTACCGATCTGGATCGCAAAGGCGCAGGGTTTGATCTTGCCCCTTCCCGCCCAGGCATCGTGCAGGCCGACGCACGCAAGTTGCCCCTCCCAGCCAACTCAATAGACTTCGCGTTTCTTGATCCGCCGTACTCCACGCATGTCGAGTATTCCGACGACCCGCGCTGCATCGGCAAACTCGATTCGGGAGGCGAGGATGGCGGCCAGGCCTACTACCGCGCCATGAATGATGTGCTCGCGGAGGTTGATCGCGTGCTCAAAGATCGGCGCTACATGGCGCTCTATGTGAGCGATTCGTTCAAGAAGTTCAAGGGTAAGCCAGGGGGTGCCCTCATGCCCATCGGCTTCGAGCTCTTTGCGATCATGGCCCAGCATTGGAAGCCGGTCGACATCATCGCGGTGGTCCGCCATAACCAGAAACTGGCCCGAGGTAACTGGCGAAAAGCCGCGGAAGATGGCAACTTCTTCTTGAGAGGCTTCAATTACCTGCTGATCTTCAAGAAAGAAGATCAACGGCTGTTGGAACGAGAACAACCACGCGGCACAGATCGCGAGCAAACAAGTTCAAAGCCCAGCAGCCCAAAGGGTCGGTGAGCTCCTAGTTCGCATGCTGTCGGGCCGTGATAAAAAATAACTTGCTTTTAACCAAGCCTGATCTTCAGACTCATGCCCTGATTCCCCTGGGTCTCAACGACCTTTCGTCCGAAAACGGTACCAATTCTCAAAAACGACCATTGCGGAGAATCAGGTTTCTGATATACTTTCAACGCCGTCTGAAAAGTCGGCAACGAAACGCTTTCTCGTAAGCCCCGAACAACGGATATTTGTGACCGGGTTGCAACCCCGCGGCATAGGCCTCGAGTTGCCCGGCCACCGTTGTTGTCGCTCGTGAGCAGCGTGCTCCTCTGTTGTAGTCTCTCAGTTCCCACGTGAGTTCATTAGAGAAGGATTTCACACATGCGTCAAGTCAATCGTGTCGCTCTTGCTGCGTTCGCGGCGATCACAGGCATCACGGCCTGTTGTGGCCAGGCCCGCGCCCAAGGAACGTTCACCGACGTCATCGTCGGCGATCTCATGGACGTTTCCAATTATACAAACGGCGCGCCCATCAATGGCAAACGGGCCTACGCGGTTGGAACCACGAGCTGCAACCTCGGCAATCAGCGATTGACCTGGATCGACGAAGGCACCAGCGTCCTCTATCCAGTCATTAGCCAGAACATGTATCGCTTGAATAACGGCCGCATCGAGCAAGTTGGCCAAGCCTGGCTTAAGCACGGTTTTTGCGCTCTCAACGGCACCGCCTGCGATTCCTGCCCCCAGCAGTCCAACCCTCCCTGCGCATATTTGATGCCCCAGTGCTCGGACCCTTACACCAGCGGCCTCAACGGCGACCAGGGCGGCCTTGGCCCCAAGCATGAAGTCAACCCCGCAAACGGCGCATTCCCGGCAAACGCTCTAGTCGGGACATCCACCGGCAACGGGACGCTCCGTGGACGACTGATGGTCAATGACACCGACGTGACGACCACCGGCCCGACCGCGAACGCTCTCTTCTTCGTCTCCAGCATTTACATCCACCCCGAAGATCCGATCTTCAACACCGACAACAACAACTCGTCGTACCGACGCATCAGCGTCAATCAGAGCAACAAGGCTATTTCCCTCTCAGACACAACCCGCCGCACCAGCCCGCCCATCTTTGCCTGGCGCGACTATGGCGGGGGCATCGTTGGTGGCCAGCCCGTGAGCGATCCAACCGTCATTCTGACTCCGGTCGATGTCGCGGGCGACGGTCGCTTCTGGGTCGGCAGCAAGGCCATCCCGCTTGGTGGTGGCCAGTACCGCTATGAGTTTGCGGTGCTGAACCTCAACTCAGACCGTGCGAGCGATGGGTTTTCCATCCCGCTGCCCCCCAACGCCATCGTGACCAACGCAACGTTCAAGGATGTTGAGTACCACAGTGGCGAGTTGCAGCAGGGTGACGACTGGACCATCAACGTCTCCAGCAACGACATCACCTGGACCATGCCCAACAACTACACCGATGACCGCCAGGAGAACGCCCTGCGCTGGGACACGATGTACAACTTCTCGTTCGAGTGCAACGTCGCTCCCGCTGGTGGCGTTGCAACCATCGATCTATTCAAGCCCGGTACGGTGAGCAGCATGACCGCCTCGGTCACGCTGCCCAGCCCCACGGGTCAAGGCCAACCCTTTAACAACAACTGCGCCAACGCTCTGCCGATGGGTGCGGGCGGTGCCACGATTGACACCGCCGGCGCAACCACCGACGGCCCCGATGCCTGTGACGAAGGCGGCGGTGCTCAAATCCTCAACGATGTCTGGTACACCTACACCACCACCTGCGCTGGTGAATACGAGGCCTCCCTCTGCGGCGCGGACTTTGATTCCAAAGTCGCCGTGTATGCCAACTGTGCTTCCACTGCCACGCCACTGGCTTGCAGCGACAACGCTGAATCCTGCGGCACCAATGGATCGCGCGTGGTCTGGACGGCAACCGCCAGCACCACCTACCTCATGCGTGTCGGTAGTTCCCCCGCCGCCCCTGGCAGTGGCACCGGCACCATGTCCATTAACCCGCCCAACTGCAATGGCATTCCCAATGACGACTGCTCCGAGTCGTTCTACCTCGCCGATGGCATTGCCCGCACTGGCACGACTGTCAACGCGGCATCCAGCGGCGCTGCCAGCACCTGCGGCAGTTCTGCTAGCCCCGATGTCTGGTTTGCCTATCGCCCACGCGTCTCCGGCTTTGCCCGCTTTGACACCTGCGGAAGCAACTTTGACACCGTCCTCACCGCCTACAACGCCTGCGGTGCTGCCCAAGTCTCGTGCAACGACGACCGCTCGCCTCTGACCGCACCCCTCTGCAATACCAACTCACAAGGGCCGTCCACCTCGTCCCTCCGCTTCAACCTGACCGCTGGCCAGACCTACTACATCCGCCTTTCCGGGTTCTCCACCTCAGTTGGCACCTATTCGATGATCGTGAATGGTGGCCAGGGCACCCTGCCCCCCGCCAATGACGTGTGTACGAATCGCTCCGCCGTGGGCAATGGCACTTTCAACTTCAGCAACGTGAGCGCTGGCACCGAGCAGGGCAACAGCCCTGAATTCGGTCAGATTTACAGTGACGTGTGGTTCAACCGGCCCATCACTCTGCCTGGCACTCTCACAATCAGCACCTGCGGCAGTTCGTTTGATTCCAAACTTGCCGTGTACAACAGCGGCAACTGCAGCAATCTCGAGTCCAAACTCGTGGGCTGGAGCGACAGCGCAGAATGCGATGGCCTCTCAGCAAGCGTGACCATTCCCGTCACGCCCGGCACATACGTCATCCGGGTGGGCGGAACGTCTCCCGCCCAGGTTGGTGCTGGCAACCTCAACATCAGTTTCACGCCCGCCTTGGTCTGCGATAGCATCGACTACAATAACGACAGCGCGCAGTTTGATCCAACCGACATTGACGCCTTCCTGAGCGTCTTCAGCGAAGGTCCTTGCATCCCCGCGAACGCAACCTGCAATGACATCGACTTCAACAACGACGGCAGCCAGTTTGATCCTCGCGATATCGAGAGCTTCCTGAGCGTCTTCGCCGAAGGTCCCTGCATCTAACCATTCCATCGCTCTGCCTTTCGCGCCAATTGATTGGCACAACAAGCAGTTCTTTCAAAACTTGGTATAGTTCCGAGAACCCCGCATCTTCGCGGGGTTTTTTGTTCTTGCAGGCTATCGACAGACTCTTGTTTGCACTTCATTGGCCAGACGAGAAAACTAGGGGCATACTGGGCTTGCAGATTCCGGATTCTCTGGTACACTAATTGAGACATCAAGTTCCGATTTCCACGCGTTCAAGTTTTCAGACCTTGCCCGTATTCCAGAAGTGAACCAGTCCTTCAAGATTGTCCCAAAACTTGCCGCGTTCGACATGGGTTGCTCGCGCTTGATGGGCACAAACTTGATTGTGCTTGAACTTGTGGCTCGTTGTTCCTTCCTCCACAGTCCTTTGAAGAGGGTCTTGCTCATGCGAAAATCGAAAGTAGTCCGTTCTCTGCTCGCTGCCTGTTCGGCGATCTGTGCGGCTGGCGGCATCGCCTCCGCCCAGCCCGATGTCATCGTGGGCGAGTTGTATGAAACCTCCAACTACACGACGGGCGGCTCGGTTGGCGGCGTGCATTCGTACGCCATCGGCACATACTCGTGCAACATCGGCAACACTCGCCTGACCTGGATCGACGGCAACGCCGCGAACCTCTACCCGGTCATCAGCCAGAACATGTATCGCCTGAAGGACGGACGCTTTGAGCAGGTGGGTCAGGCCTGGCTCAAACACGGCTTCTGTGCTTTGAACAACGTGCTGTGCGGAACTTGCCCCAACGTTCCAGGTGGCCACACCTGTGATAACCTTGATCCTGGTTGTGCCGATCCCTACTCCTCCGGCCTCAACGGCTCTCAAGGCGGCCTTGGCCCTAAGCATGAAATCAACGCAGCGCTAGGCACATGGCCTTTCCCAAACGCTCAAGGGTCGTCGACGGGCAACGGCACAACCAGAGGTCGCCTGCAGGTTTCACAAGCCGACTTGCAAGGCCAGCCAGCCAACACGCTGTACTTCGTGTCCAGCATGTACGTTCACCCCGAAGATGCTCAGGCATCCACCGACAACAACAACGAGTCGTATCGTCGAGTCAATGTCGCTGGTAACTACGGCATAACGGTCACGGACACCACCAAGCGTCAGCAGCCAGCGATCTTCGCATGGCGAGACTATGGCGCGGGCGCATCAGGAGGCACCGGCCTGCCCGACAACGGCGTCCTGCTCAGCCCTGTGGATGTCACCAACGACGGACGGTTCTGGGTCGGTTCCAAGGTCGTTGATCTTGGCAACGGGCTCTATCGGTACGAATACGCCGTGATGAATCTCAACTCCGATCGCGCCGCTGCGGCCTTCAGCGTTCCGCTGGGCGCAGGCGTCACTCCCCAGGCCTTCTACTTCCACGACGTGCCCTACCACAGCGGCGAACTCCAGGACGGCACCGACTGGTCGCCCGTGGTTTCTGGCAGCAATGTGACGTGGACTTACGCCAACAACCAGACCGATGATCGTCGCGAGAACGTCCTCCGCTGGGACACGATCTACAACTACTCCTTCGTCGCCAACGCGGCACCCACAACCTCCCTCGTCACCCTGACACTCTTCAAGGCGGGCGCTCCCGGAGTTGCCACCGCAACGGCCTATGTCCCCGGCACTGGTGGTGGTGGGCCCGTTGCTCCCATCAACAACAACTGCGCCAACGCCCTGAACATCGGCACAGGCACCACAGCCTTCACCAACACCAACGCGACCACCGATGGTCCTGATGCGTGCGCGAATGCCAGCCAGACCCAGATCGCTAAGGATGTCTGGTTCCTCTACACCAGCACCACCTGCACCCTGCCCACAACCGTGACCACCTGCGGCAGCAGTTTCGACACCAAACTCGCGATCTACAACGCCAACTGCGGCAACCTTGGTGCCGCTATTGGTTGCAACGATGACACCACTGGCTGCGCTGCCGGCGGGGCCACTGGTCTTGGTTCCAGTGTCACTTTCACGCCCGCCGCCAACACCCAGTATCTGGTTCGCGTTGGCGCCTTCCCGACCGCGACTCCAGAAGAAGGCAACGGCACCCTCACAATCACCCAGGGTACCTGTGCTCCGCCGGCACCCGCCAACAATGACTGCGCGAACGCCCAATGGACAGCAGCGGGTGTCACCTACACCGGCGATACCACCAATGCCACCAATGACGGGACAGCAACCTGCGGCCAGGCCGCCAGCAGCCCCGATGTCTGGTACCGGTACCGCCCCGTCACCAGCGGCAATGTCGACATCCGTACCTGTGGCAGTGCTTACGACACAGTGTTGAGCGTCCACGTCTCGTGCGGCGGTGCGCAAGTCACCAACGGCTGCAACGACGACTCTGACACCGCCTGCGGTAATGGCACTCTGAGTTCTCGCGTGACAGTCAACCTCACGGCCGGTGTCACCTACTGGATTCGTGTTGCTGGTTTTCAAAGCGCGACCGGTATCTACAGCCTGCTCATCGCGGGTGGCGGCGGCAGCGTTCCCCCGCTCAACGACGATTGCAGCCAGCGTCAGGGCATTGCTGGTACAGCCTCATTCTCGACCATCGGCGCTTCCACCGATGGCATCAACACCAACAACTGTGGCCAGGTCTTCAATGACATCTGGTACAACCACCCATCCACCTGCACCGGCACACTCACTGTCACCCTCAATGGCACCGGCTGGACCCCCAAGGTCTCCATCTACTCCGGCAGCAACTGCACCGATTGGGCCAGCCGTGAACTGGTCTGCGGCTTTGGCAGCAACAACCAAACCGTGGTCACCCTCCCAGTGGTTGGTGGCCAGGGATACACCGTCCGCATTGGCGGTAATGTCGCGGGCAGTGTCGGTGCTGGCCAGATCAGCTTTGTCTGCGTCGAGCCTCCGACCATCTGCAACGACATCGACTTCAACAATGACGGCGCATCCTTTGATCCCCAGGACATCGATGCCCTCTTCAGCGTCTTCAGTGAAGGCCCCTGCCTTCCAGCCAACGCGAACTGCGATGATCTGGACTTCAACAACGATGGTTCAATCTTCGATCCCTGCGACGTCAACAGTTTCCTGACAGCCTTCGCCGAGGGACCATGCACGCCCTGCGGCCAGTAATCATCACCTCAGCCCGGCATAATTTCCGGGTCGTAACAGATGACGCTCTGTCCATATGAAAATAAAATAATCTTGACCACCGGGGCCTCAGTCGAGGCCCCGGTTTTCATTTTCATCTGATGACATTCCCAGAGCGCGAGTACGATGCGTTCCCATGTCCATCATTGTCTTGCAACACTCCGAACATTGCCATCCCGGTCGTCTGGGCGCGACGCTTCGCGATCATGGTTTTACCCTCGACATTCGCCGGCCAGACCTCCATCCAGTCGGCTCGTCCAAGGGCGTTCCTATGGACCTGGACAATGTACACGGGCTGATTTTTCTGGGCGGCCCGCAGAATGTGACAGACATTGCTCGCCACGAGTGGATGCAGCGCGAGGTAGACCTGATCAAACTCGCGCAGGCACGCGAACTGCCCATCATCGGCATCTGCCTGGGTTGCCAACTCATCGGGCACGCCTTGGGTGGAACAGTGGAGAATCGGGAGAAGTCCGCCGTCGGTTTTTATCCTGTCAGTCACACCGTGCCGGGCCAGACCGAGCCGGTACTGGCGGGCATGAACTGGAACCACCACCAGTACTTTTCTTGTGGCCAGGAAGTCAAGACTCTTCCACCCGGCGCGGCATTGCTGGTCACAAGCAAGCATACAAAAAACGTGGCGTTTCGCATCGGATTGCGGACCTTTGCAATTCAATACCACTTCGAGTGTGATCGTGCCCTGATCGAGAACATCAACGCGCACAGCAAGGAAGACATGGTCGGTGCTGGCATCACCGAAGGCGAACTGAGAGTCCAACTCGACCAGTACTACGATGCGTTCTCCCGCCTCAGCGACCGACTGTGCGTAAATCTTGCGACGCTGTGCTTCCCGACGACCAAACGCATGATCGCCTGATCACATGAACACATGAGCACAGAATCGCGTGCCCCGCAAGCCCACCATCAACCTGCAAGTCCCCGCAGACTTTGATCTTCGCCGTGATGTCTGCTCGTACGGCTACTTTCTCCTCGCCCCCAACTACTGGGATCCACACTCAGGCACGCTCTGGCGCGTCTTTTCCTTATCTTCGGGTCCGCTGCTCGCCCACATCGCCCAACCCAAGGGCGCAGGCGAGAAACTGCGAGTAACACTCTCAGGAACGCTGGCTGCGAAAGTGCGAACCCAGTTCATCCAGCAGATAGCGCGCATGCTCCGCCTCGACGAATCAACCCAGCAAGTTCGGGCTTTTCATCGTCTCGACCCTCGTTTCAAAAAGGCCGGAAGAGCACGCCTGTTTCGTTCGCCCACGCTCTTCGAGGACATCATCAAGACCGTGACCAGTTGCAACGTGCAATGGCCCGGCACCATCTCGATGAACAAACGCTTGTGCGAAGTGGTGGGGAATCGCATTTCGGTTACGCTCCTAGGCACCAAAGCACCAACCGCGCACGCGTTTCCAACTCCACAACAACTGGCCAAAGTCCGTCCCGCAACGCTGCGTGCCCGCTGCCGCGTCGGGTATCGCGATCAACGGCTCGTCGAACTCGCCAGACTCTTTCTGAGGTCACCAACTCGAGGCGGGATCGACCAGGTCGCCATGGAAGACCCAGCCACAACCGACGACGCGCTCTTCAAGACACTGGTCGCATTGCCTGGGATCGGTCCTTATGCCGCGGCCAACATCATGCAACTGCTGGGGCGATATGCCCGCGTTCCGCTCGATACCGAAAGTGTGCGCCATGGCAAGTCGATCCTGGGCTACACCGGAACCAGCGCTCAGGTGATGAAGCAAGTTCACATGCACTTTGAGCAGTTCAAGGAGCAGGCGTTCCGCAGTTACTGGTTCGAGATGTGGCAGCACTACGAATCCAAGCACGGACCGGCATGGACATGGGAGCGAGATACCACCGGGCGACTGTTCACCGCAGCGCATCTCAAGTAAACAGGGCGATCAAAGGTCGTCTCCCCTGTCGCTCCACTCAAAACTCCGCTGCAACTCATACCCCTGCCTTCGGAGGCCAACGCTCAACACAAGGCCCACCATCGCCCACTGCGCGATCATGCTTGATCCGCCATGGCTGACAAAAGGGAGCGTGATACCGATAATCGGCAGCAGTCCCAGGTTCATGCCAACATTGACCACGACCTGCGCGAACAAGAAGCCCACTGCTCCGACACAGATCAAGCGTCCGAATGGTTCCGGGCTGGTTGCCGCCGTGAGAAACGCACCAATGCCCCACAAGGCAAAGAGCAAGAGCAGAAGCAAACCGCCAATGAGTCCAAAGCGTGTCACTACGGGCGAAAAAACCATGTCGTTGTGGCGCTCGGGCAGGGCATTGAACCGTTGCAACGCCCGCGCATGCTCGTCCCCGACACCCACGATGCCGCCCGCCCCGATCAATCGCTGCGCAGTCACGGACTGCATGTTGATATCCAGGTCCTCGCTGTTATCCCCCCGTATCTGCTGCACAAGGCCCACGATTCGTGCTTTCTGATGGGGCTTGAGCAGCGGGTACGCCGCTGGCGCGGCCATGGTTGCAAGTGCCACCACAAGCACCAGGTGCTTGAGCTTCGCCCCCGCCGCGATGAGAACAAAGAACAACGCCGGGATGAAGAGGATGGCCGTGCCCAGATCCGGCTGAAGCATGATGAGACCAACTGGCACGCCCGTGAGAATCGCGGGCGGAAGCAGCCCCTTGAACGTCCGATGATTTTTCCGATACCGCAGGTACCACGCCAGCACCAGCACCGTGCCCACTTTCACCAGTTCGCTGGGCTGAAGATTGAGCGGGCCAAGGTCAATCCAAGCCCGGGCACCACCACGAGGCCTGACAAGGAAACTGGGCACACCAGGCACGATGAGGAAGACCAACAGCGCAAGCCCCGCACCATACAACGCCCATGTCCATGGGCCCAGCGTGCGATAGTGGGGGAGTGCGACGATCACGCACGTCACGATGCCCACCAGCAGATAGATGGCCTGTCGTAGTGCCGTCGGCCCGATCAACCGCCCGCTCGCCGTTACGTTGACCAATGCCGACGCCTGTGGCACGCGCTCTGCAACATCAATGGCATAAATCCCCAGAAGCGACAACGCCAGCGACGCACCGACCACAATCCACGCCGGCCCCGCATGGGCGATGGATCGCACCACGACCCGTATCAGGCGTGTGTGGATTGCTTCGGGTTGATCGGTATATGACCAGGGCATGTGCGAGGGCAAGAACAAACAGCAGAAGTCCCAAGAAAATAGTCAGCACTTCACTTCTCGACTATGCCTGCCCGCTTGAATTTCCGATTCACAAGTATCCTTCTTCCACCAGCACTTTCACAATCTGATTTGCGATCGGACCGCTCACTTTCCCGCCCGATCCCCCATACTCCACGAGCACCGCAATAGCGTACTTGGGCCGATCCCGACCCGCCAGAATCACAAACCAGGAATGGTCGCCATCACGCACAACTCGCGGCTCTTCTGGTCCCTCTCCATCGGGATCAATTCGCAGCGCGGGCGCATCCGCTGTGCCAGTCTTGCCCCAGACCTTGATGCCTGGCACCGTAAATATCTTCTCCTGCTCAAGTTGTCCGCCCAGGTGGTGCCCGGTGCCCGCCGGATCGTTGATGGCAAACCACAGCCCGCGCATCGCTTCGTCAACGCTCGCCTTGGAATACCCCATATCTCGCGGTTCACGATGCTGCTCCGCCACGATCAGGCGGGGAGAGAGCCATTGGCCGCCCCGTGCCAGTGTTGCATACGCATTCGCGGCGTGCAGCACCGTCCACGTCACCGGCCCTTGGCCGATGCCCATCTGAATGGCATCATCGCGCGTGATCGAATCCGGACCCTTGCTTCCAAGTGTTCCCGCTGCTTCAAAGCCGCCGCCCAGTCCGAAGGGCCTTGAGATTCCAACACCATGCTTCTGGTACATCTCACGCATACCCGATGCGCCCAGGCGATCACCCATCGTGTAAAAGAAAATGTTGCAGGAAACACCGATCGCTTCGACCGGGTCCGGATCGTGCCCAAGCCTCTTGCTGTGCGTGACCTGAAACGTCTTCCAGATCAGGCAGCGCAGCACGCTGGGATTGCTCATGATGTAATGGCCCGTGCATTCGATCCGCTCGCCTAGTTGCACGAGGCCTCGCTGACTGGCTTCGACCAGCACAAGCGGCTTGATGATCGAACCGGGCGGATACTCAGCCGCCCACGCGCGATTCAGCAACGGACGATGCTCTTCGTCCTTCAATAGTGTCGCCAGGTCCGTCTCCATCGCGTTGCGTGAAACAGTTGGGGAACTGACGCCGGCAAGCACATCGCCCGTATCGACATCCAGCACGACTGCGGCTCCGTGCAGTTCCATGCCCAGCCCCAGCGAGGGACTTGTGACGGACATGTGCCAGCCCTGCACCACCGCGAGCCCGGCCTGGGGAGACAGGAGCGCCTGCACCTTGGCTTGCACGTTCGCGTCGATTGTCAGTTGGATTGTCCGTCCGGGCGTCGGCTCGATGGTCTCGATCTCGCCAGATTCCAGGGCAATGCGTTGCACGCCGCGAAGCCCACGCAGCCAAGCCTCCTGGGATCCCTCGATCCCCGACTCACCAACGCGATCTCCTTCGCGATACGCTCCCCGGTCCGTGCCATCCTCCATCATCGCGCGTGCACGAAGCGATGGCTGATCAGATAGAAATGTCTTGCGTCGTGAAGCATCTCCCGCGATCGCGCGCCCCTGCGCGTCGATGCGATCGCCAAAGACCTGAGCGCGCAGCCGTCCCAACAACAGGCTCGCAATCCCCTCGACCTCCACGCTGATCGTCGAGCCTCGCATCACGCTTGGATACAAACTCGTGTCGATCAAGACCGTCTGCACATCCGTTGGATATTCCCGGCTACCACTATCCAGCACGACCAATCCTGGCAACGCCGCCACCATCTCAACGCGATCCGCAGCCAGCGCCCATCGTGCCCCCGTTTCTCCACTGTTCAATGTGATTTGCTGGTTCTGGCCCGCCAGTCGCCTGCACGCAAACCCCACCGCGTCCGGCACGCCCCGAGCGAGCACGTGCGGGCGAATCATGTCTTCGATGGGTTCAGCCGCATCACGCTCGAAGCGTCCCAGCATCTTCTCGGTCACTTCGCCCTTGACCCGCGCCTCGTCAAGACGCTTCTCAAGCCGTGTCGCGCCAATCGCGCGATGGCGGGCCTCGACCTTTTCAACGATCTCGCGGCACCGCTCCACCAGAACAGCAGCATCAATCCCCAGGGTGTTGGCCAGTTGTGACCATCCCTCTTCGACATGCAATTCAAACTGAGGCAGTATGCCCGAGATGAACGCTTGTTGGGCATCTCGACTAAGGTCTGCCCAGCGAGAACCAGCTAGGCGAACCGCCGCAAGCCTGGCCTGACGCCGGGCCCAATCTCCGTTCAATGTGCGGTAGTCGACCAGAACGTCGTAACTAGGCCGATCCTGGGCCAGCACTCGCCCCTTGTGATCGACGATGCTGCCTCGGACTGTTGGAGTCCAAACCTCTCGGACCAGCCGCTGCTCGGCGGCCTCGCGGAGCTCGGTTCCGCGTCCCAGAGTCAAATAGCCCAATCGGCCAGCCAATCCGGCTAAGCCAAGAGCCATCAGCCCCCCAAGGAGGAAAAGTCGCTGCACGAACATGCTCTGGTAAATGATCTTCAAGGCCGGTTCCACCGCCCTTTCCAGGTTTTTATCCGAACGCCACCCTTCCATGAGCGGTCGCCCCGAAGTCTTGTCTTCACGAGCAGATTCTTGAGAGTCGTAAAGTCATTGCTGATAATGACTTAAGAACAGTATCTTCGGGTCAATGCAAAAATCTTCACTACTTTGTTGGCACAATTCAATTCCTGTGGCATGTTGTAGATGTCTTGTCTCTCTCTCCTCCTAATACTCGGCTGCGGGCGGAAAAACGTAGCCGGGTTTGAAAGAAAAAGCAGGCTGCGGAGTGGAATACCACTCAGTTCACCTGCGGATTCTTGACGAAGTCTTGTCTCTCTCTCCTCCTAAGCTCAACCACGGGCGGAAACGCGTGGTTGAGTCTTTTTTTTTAGGCATATCGGGTGGTACGCGGGCAATAGAGCCGCGATTCTGACGCGATACTGAGAGGATTCAATTCCTCCCCTTCCCTGTCCCGCCTGATGCACCGCCACTTGGCGGATACAGCCGCAGCCAATATTCCATATCCACCCTGCCAACTTCCTGACTCTTTGCAGGAATCCGAGCAATTTCTTTCCGCGCAGACCCTTCGCCTCGTAGGTGCTTGTCGTTCTTTTTTGCGGTCTCAACCCCCTCGCCATCGACCCCCAGTTGTGCCAACCAGTACATGACCTCAGCCTTGGTCAGCGGCACCGCCTCAGCAAACGCGGGTCGCGCCCCAGGAGATTCATCGCTTGCGCTGCCAGTGTCGAGGCGAGCCACCAGAGCAGTCGCGGCCATGACGCTGGCGCCTGAACTCTTCGCCGCGTTCTGCACTCGCCGATCACCGCTCACCACCAACAGCCCAGCGGGTCTGCGCGATGATGCCAGCAGACGCTCGATAACGTCATCGGCCTCTTCCTCCTGTCCGGAGAACATCACAACCACATCGTCGTACACCCCGCGCGCGATGCCAGTACTCAATCGCTCCCGCTCGCTGGCCCAGGATGACATGACACCGGGTGGCGGGTTGCCATCGCAAACCAAAACCACTTCGCGCCGAAAGTAACGCCCGGTGGTGAGGCGCGAGGCCAACTGCACGTGCAGGCTCGTTGGCTCACGTGCGTGCCTTCTCCACAGGTGCAGCACGTTGTGCCCATCAATCAGGACCATGGCAAGGAGCGTACGAACCTTGCATCCATGCGAGCAGGAAGAATGGCCAGCGAGCAACCATCCGTGCAGAAACGAACTGCATCACGCCAACCCTGCATACCAGTTGAGCAGCGACCGAAGCGAATCATGATTGAGGGCATGGTCGCCATGGTCGATCGCTCGCTCGACATTCGTCCCACAACGCTTCAGTAACGCAATCAGCGAATCAGCACCCTGCGCCCCCGTGACAGGCGTCACACTATCCTTCAATCCAGCGCTCACCAGCACGCTTGCACCCGTCAAGTCAGGCTCTGGCAACGCATCCTGGGGCAGCATCGGTCGCAGCAAGGCCACCTTCGACAGCAGCCCGGACTTGATCAGCGCATCGCGCCACGCCAAAAGCCCCACAGCGGTGTTCGCACCATTGCTATAACCGACCACGACGCTCGCGTGAGCGTCAAAGCCGTAGGTCTGTTGCGCAGCAACCAGCCAATCTGCCAGCGCGTCGCAGCGTACTCGCATGTCTTCCATATCGAACACGCCCTCGCGCAGTCTGCGAAAGTACCGGGCCATGCCCTGTTCCATCACATTGCCTCGAACAGCGAGCACGTTCGCCCCTTCATCGATCTTGCCAGCAAGCGGCAGGAGGCTCTGCTCATCCCCGCCCGTGCCGTGCAGCATGATCAATGTTCTCTTCGCTTGCTGATCGAACCAGACATGACGATGCGAACTCAACATGGGCCTTTGTCCTTTCACTGTCAGCCATGCACACTGGCTTACGTGCTGCCCACAACCTTGCCATTGCCCAGCACGATCTTGGGCGTGCCCGCCTCGATCCTCGCACGAGCATGTTCATACTGCCCTGGCAAGCACAGCCCACTGCCCAATGCCGCGACCGATTCGTCGGTCGCGAAGCCGGGACCGTCGGTTGCAAGTTCAAACAAAATGTGCGAAAACTCACGGAAGTAGGTGCTCTGAAAGTAGAACCGATCCTGTACGGGCGTTACCCGCAGTCCACGCTCTGCAAGCGCCTGCTGCCACTCGCCCTGAGCCTCCAAGTCAGGCACGCGAAACGCAACATGATGCACCACGCCCGCTCCAAGTTTATTGTCTGGCAAACCCGGTGCTTCCAGAATGTCCACCAGTGTCGCGTAGGTGCCATCGCCGCTGGCCCGAACTCGCGTCCGAGTGCCTAGGGCCTCCTTCTCGGTTGCCAAAATTCGATACCCCATGCCTTCGGTCAGCAACGCGAGCGTCTTGGCTGCGTCTCGTACAGCCAGCGTGACCGAGTGAAACCCACGCAGCGCGAACCGCTCGTTGCTTGGATCAAGGCTTTCGCTCACCCACGCCAGCGGACCCTCGTCGCTGGCGATCAGTTCGAGCCGCATGCCGTCGTGATCCTCGAACGCGATCACATCCTCGCCAAATCGTGACTCTCGACGGAGGTTGGCGACCTCCTTGGCAGCGCTCAATCGCTCCCACCAGAAACTCGCGGCGCTCCTGGGCATATTGAAAGAAGTCGCGTACACACCTCCCGTTCCCTGCACGCCTCGCTTGACATTGCTCCAGGGAAAAAAAGTAAGCACCGTGCCCGGTTCGCCCTGCTCATTGCCGAAGTAGAAGTGATAGGTGCCAGGGTCATCAAAGTTGACCGTGAGTTTCACCATGCGTAGGCCCAGGACCTTCGTGTAGAAGTCAAGGTTCTCCTGAGCGTTTCGCGCCACAGCAGTCACATGATGCAGGCCAGCAATCGCTTTCATCGAGCCATTGTTTTTTCGAGTTGGCATGAGTGTTCCTTTCAGCAGATATCATCAAGATGCTCACGCTTTGATGCCGCCGCATAGCCATCGTCGCTGGTATGGGCGTTCCAAACGTCTCCCTGCTTCAACGTCCGTTCATACTCGTGCGCGTCGCCCCTCTCGCATCATCTTGCCCTCATCACGCCTTCAACACGCGCCCCTTCGTCTTGATGCCCTGCATCACATTGCGTGTATCCACGATCAGCCTTGCATGCTCTCCGACAAATGCCCACCGGATCGCCATATGCCCAGTCACGATCAGCACCACATCCGCACCAGCAACCGATGCCGCAGTCAGTTTGACCGATGCCAGACGAATCTGATGCTTGCGCATGCTGGGAAACGTTGCAACGTGCGGATCGTGATACTCGACGTGTGCGCCCCGCTCCATCAGTTGCTCGATGATCGGCGCCGCCGGAGTCTCGCGAATGTCATCCACGTCCGGCTTGTACGCGATGCCCAGCACAAGAACCTTGGCGCCTCGCATTGCCTTGCCATCTTCATTGAGCGCCGACTGTGTTCGCTCGACGACATACTCCGGCATGCGATGGTTGATCTCTCCCGCGAGTTCGATAAAGCGGGTCGTGTGGCCAACCTCGCGCGCCTTCCAACTCAGGTAATAGGGATCGATGGGAATGCAGTGACCGCCCAGGCCCGGGCCCGGCTCAAAGCGCTGAAACCCAAAAGGTTTCGTGCTCGCCGCGTCGATCACTTGCCAGATGTCGATGCCCATATCCGCGAGCACCGGCTTGAGTTCGTTGACCAGTGCGATGTTGACGGCGCGATAAATATTCTCAAGCAGTTTCGCGGCCTCGGCAATCTCCGCAGAAGCAACCGGAATCACCCGCTCGACCGCTTGCTCATACAGGGCCACGCCCGCCGCAGTGCTGGCATTGTCGATGCCGCCAACCAGACGCGGGATGGACTTGGTGTGCATCCCCTTGCGGCCCGGGTCTTCTCGCTCGGGGCTAAAGCACAGGAAGAAGTCCTCGCCAAGTTCAAGCCCCGCAGCCTCCAGTATGGGCAGGCAAACCTCGCGGGTGGTTCCGGGGTAGGTCGTGGATTCCAGACTGATCAATGTCGGAGGAAACCCATGCAAGCCGCGGCTGGCAGCCCGGGCTTTTTTGGTGATGAGGCTCTTGCGGATGGCGAGCACTTCCGCGATCATGCGCGTCGAGTTCTCGACATAACTAAGGTCCGGTTCCTGATGCTTACCCAGCGGCGTGGGCACGCAGATGCAGATCGCGTCACAGGGAAGCAGCGTGCTGGGGCTGGCGGTGGGCGCAAATCGCTGCGACTTCATCAGATCGCGAGCGAGCGACTTGCCAAGATGCTGGAGGTAAGACTGACCCTTGCGAAGTTTCTCGATCTTGGTCGGATCGGTATCAAACCCGATGACGCTGTAGCCCGCAGCGATAAACGCGCGAGTGAGTGGCAGACCGACATAGCCCAGTCCAACAACGCCCACAGTAGCCTTCTTGGTGCGAAAGCGGGCGAGCAGGGGAGCGAGAAGAGAGGGGAGGCCTTTTGATGGCTTCATGGGACAGGATAGTTCTGTTCAAGAGCAGCTACGATACATCCCACAGACCGGAGAGACCGTGTGGCACAGGCGTCCCCGTCTGTGCCAACTTTCCTTTTCATCTCTTTTATCACTTTCCACCACCTTTTCAACAGGCATCATCCCATGGCCGCACCGACAATTAGCAAAGAACAAGCCGACGCCAGCTTCTCCAAGGGTCTTGAGGGCATCGTCGCCGGAGAGACCAGCGTCTGCTCGATCGAGCAAGGCGGCCTCTGGTATCGGGGATATGAAATCCACGACCTCGCGCTGCACGCAACCTTTGAGGAGGTCGCCTTCGTCCTGCTCGAAGGGCACAAACCCAGTGCCAGCGAGTTAGCCCGCTTCAAAGGCGAACTCGTCGCTGAGCGTCCCTTGCCAGCACCAGTCACCAACTTCATCGAGAGCATGGGCGGCTCATTGCACAGCGGGCGAGCCGTGCCCATGGACATTCTCCGCACCTGCGTCAGCATGTTGGGCCACCTCGATCCAGACTCGCAGAGCGTCGAGCAGGCAGCAAATCTCCGCAAGGCCAAGCGCCTGCTCGCAAAGATCCCCACGATGATCGGGCATATGCAAAACGTGATCGATGGCAAGGCCATCATCGAGCGTGAGCGAGGCGGCGATCCCACGCTTGATCACGCCGCGAATCTGCTCTACCTGATGACCGGCTCCAAGCCCGCCAAGGAATACGCCCGAGTTGTGGACGTCTCGCTGATCCTGTACGCAGAGCACGACTTCAACGCAAGCACCTTCACCACCCGCGTCATAGCAGGCACGCTCAGCGACATGCACGGCGCGGTCTGCGGGGGCATCGCCGCCCTCAAGGGCCCGCTCCACGGCGGGGCCAACGAGATGGCGATGGAGATGCTCAAGGAAATCATGCACGACGTGGGCGAAGCCGCCATCGGGACCAAGGCCGTCAACGACTGGATGCAGAAAGCCTTCGACACCAAACGCAAACTCATGGGCTTTGGCCATCGAGTCTACAAGAATGGCGACCACCGCGCCCCGATCCTGCACAAACTGGGACGGACCATCGCAACCACCGACACCAAGAACCCCGGCGGGCACGCTGCGATCAAGTGGTTTGATCTGGGCGAACAAGTCCAGAAGATCATGCTCGACAAGAAGAACATCCACCCAAACGTCGACTTCCCCTGCGGCATGACCTACTTCACCATGGGCATTCCCGTGCCCCAGTACACGCCGATCTTCGTCGCCAGCCGCATGAGCGGCTGGTGTGCGCACATCATCGAGCAGCACGCCAACAACCGCATCATCCGCCCGCTCAGCAGATACATCGGCGAGGCACCGCGCCAGTGGAACGGCTGACCTTCACCACCCCATCAAACGCCCGGTTTCCATATCCATCAAGCGCCACTTGGTGGCGCGGCAGACACGCTCCAGGACTCCCCAGGCGATGGTCTCGTCGGTGATGTGGCACATCGCCTGAACAACAGGGTCGTTGCTGGTGCTCATCTCAATTGAGATACCAGGGCCATAGAGGCGGATCAGCGGCTGGCCATCGCTGGGGCTTCCATCCGCACTGGTGTTGAAACGTGCGAGCAAATCCAGCACCTCGCGCACCTTCCCCATGGGCACGCTCTCTTCGGGCGTGCGTCCCTCGGGTCCAACAAAAACAAGTGTGCGACGCTTCCTTGACACGACAGCAGTTTAGGAGGCAAAGCCGATGGAGCCATAACCATGAAAAAGGCAACCAGAAGGCCAAAGGCACCGACTAGCTAGATAGAGGGCCATACAGCCGAACAACGGTTTACGCCGGTTGAGCCGTCATCCCACGAACGCTCGCCGCTCGCCGGGGCAACATCCCGCCCTCGCTGGGCTTCTCGGCCTCCGCAAAGTCTTCGCCAAACCGGAACAAGCGGAAACTGTTGGCCAGCACGAAGACATCGCCCACAAAGTGGTAGAGCGCGGCGAGGGGCAGAGCCAACTCGCCCACACGGCCAGCGCCGGTAATGGCAAGCACAAGGCCCACGACCGCGATCAGCACACTGATAACGATGTTCTGAGCTGTGATGGCCTTGGTCCTCCGTGCCAGTTCAATAAGGAATGGCACTCGCGACAGGTCGTCGTTCATCAGCGCAACACCCGCAGAGTTCGCAGCGATATCACTGCCCGAAAGACCCATCGCAATCCCAACATCGGCGCTGGCGAGCGAGGGACCATCGTTGATGCCATCGCCGACCATCATCGTGCGATAGCCGCTCTTGACCATGGCCTGAATCTGCTGGTGCTTCTCTTCGGGCAGGCACTCCGCCTCGATGGCATCGACATTCACAGCCTGCCCAACGCGCTTCGCGACACTAAGCCGGTCGCCAGTAAAGATGCTGACATAACGCACGCCCAACTCTCGCAAACGCTGCACAACGTTTCGAACATTCGGGCGGATGGTGTCTTCAAGGCCCACCGCGCCCAGATACTGACCGTTGCGCATCACATGCACGCCCGTCATGCCCTCGATCTTGCCTTCAACCGCTGGCAGGATGTCCCTGACCTGCGGATTGATCTCAGCCAGCCAACTCGCACGCCCCACCAGAATCTCCCCAAGGCCAGTGCGTGCCCGCACGCCTCGACCGTGAATCTCTTCGTAATCGTTGCTGCCGTCGAGTTGAATGCGTGCCGCCTTGGCCGTCGTCAGGATCGACTGCGCCAAAGGGTGGTTGCTGTTCTGCTCGCCCATGGCCGCCGCCGCTAGAAGGTCTGCACCTTCAATGCCCGGCGCAGGCGCAAGCCGCGTGACTTGAAACTTGCCGGTAGTGATCGTCCCGGTCTTGTCCAGCACAACCGCCGTCACATTCCCCGCTGCCTCAAGGAACGTGGGCTGCTTGATCAGAATACCCAGTCGAGCCGCTGCAGCAAACGCCGCGAGCATCGCGCTCGGACTCGCCAGCAGCAACGCGCTGGGGCAGGCAACCACAAGCACTGTCACCGCAGTTTTGCCTGCTGCATCACGAACCGCTTCGCTCTGCGACTGGCTCATCAAAAACCATGTCACGGCTGCCGTTGCCAGTACGACCGGCACAAAGAACATCGCCACCTGCTCGATCAGCATCTGTCGGGGCGTCCTGCTCTGCTCAGCCTGACGAATGAGTTGCGTGACTTTTCCGATGGTCGTGTCCTGCCCCACGGTCGTCACTTGAATGTCGATGCCGCCAGTGAGGTTGGTCGTGCCCGCGTACACAAGGTCGTTGCCAGTCTTCTCGACCGGTGCCGCTTCGCCCGTGAGCGACGCCTCGTTGAGGGTTGTTCGCCCCATCACGATCTTGCCGTCCACGGGCAGGTTCTCGCCCGGGCGAACCCGCACGATATCACCGACCTTGATGATGCCGACCCGAACCTCAACCTCTTCGCCATTCACAACCTGACGCGCACGATCGGGCGTCAGCCGCACCAGTTGCTCGATTGCCCGCTGCGCACCGCTCGCCGAGCGACGCACCAACTGCCCGAAGATCACCAGAATGAACGCGAGCCACCCGATGGTGACATACTCGCCCACTGCCAGGCCAGCCAGAATCGCGAGCGCAGCCAGCGTGCTGCTGCTCGCACGTTTGAGTTTGAGTTCTTCCCAAGCCGCCAGGAACAACGGGAAGCCCAGCAATAGAGCCCCGACCATCGCGGGAATGTCCGCCACGGCGGCGTTGATCTTGAAAATCTTCATCACCGTGGTCGCAAGCACCAGGACTCCGCCCACGAGTGCCCACTTGATGAACCGCTCGATCTCGATGTCATGGTGTGAGCAGCAGACCATCTGGCCTTTGTCATCAAAGACATGCTCGTGGGGCTCCCCAGGCTTGATGGCTTGAGTTGTAGTTTTCGTGGCGCTAGTCTGGTTATGCCCAGCGTGGTCGTGTCCATCGTGGCGCAAAATCGGTGTCTGACGCATACGCGTGATCATCCTTGGTGGTGCATAGCCCGGTTCGGAACAGCCCGTTTTAGAAGTGATCGGGCCAACAGAAGTTCATAACAAATATCAGTTCAGCAGCCAATCCTACGCGCATCAGTCCGACCGAGGCATCGATGATCGAGGCAATCCCTCATTCAGATCGCCTGCCTTCCGACGCTTGCAAGTCGCCCGCCCCGTTCGTGATTCGGGTATGATGCCGCCCACGACCGACTCACGCGTGAGTAGTCCATACGTGCCCCAAACCCGCACGGTTCGAGCAAGCCCGCCAAGGCATTCGTCGCCCCTATGACTCACCCCGCCCCTCCCCACAATCCTCTGCCCCCCAATCCGCAACTTCCCACTTGCATCGCCATCCTTGGTCCCGGGCAAATGGGACTGGTCTGTGCGGGCCTGCTCGCAGAGCGTACCAAAGTATTGCTCTGGGGGCATGACACCAAAGAACTCGACATCCTCGCGCAATCTCGGCGCAGTTCCCGTCTTCCCGGCTTCCATCTGACACCATCCGTCCAGTGCGTCCGCAATGATGACCAACTCGCATCCGCCCAACTGATCATCAGTGCCATCCCGGTTCAATTCACGCGCGCAGTATGGCGGCGTGTCGGGGCATTCCTGCCTAGGGACGCGGGCGTCGTCTGCGTCGCCAAAGGGATCGAGACAACCACCCTGCTCCGCCCAACCCAAGTCATCGCCGACACGCTGCGATCCTCAGGCTTTGACCATCCAGACCAGCCAGCCCGCCCCATCGCAACCCTCAGCGGGCCCACGATCGCCACCGAACTCGCAAAGCGCTTGCCCGCGGCCATGATCGCCGGCTGCGACGATGAGATCTTTGCTCAGTTCGTCCAGCAGATTTTCGGTCGCACCTGGCTGCGTGTCTATACCCATACCGACGTGCTGGGCGTAGAACTCGCCGGCGCAGTCAAGAATGTGATCGCCATCGCCGCTGGAATCTGCGACGGCTTGCAGGCGGGAAACAACGCCAAGAGCGCCCTGCTCTCACGTGGCCTTGCAGAGATCGTCCGCTTGGGCACCGCCATGGGCGCTTCGCCCGCGACATTCTTTGGAATCGCAGGAGTGGGGGATCTTGCCACCACCTGCTTCAGCCCCGAAGGACGAAACCGAAGTTGCGGCGAGGCCCTGGGGCGGGGTCGCAAACTGGCCGAGTATCTCGCCAGCACGCCCCACATTGTCGAGGGTGTCGAAACCACCAGGGCAGTGCTCGAACTCGCGCAGAAGTATCGCGTCCAACTGCCGATTGTCGAAGCAGTCCACGCTGTGCTCTTTGAACACCAGGATCCCATCCAGGCCATCGGGCAACTGATGGCGCGCGAGCAGAAGGCGGAGCGGATCGGGTGAAGCGTGGCTTACTTCCGAAAGCATATCGTGGCGATTCGAGCCATCTCGTTCACCCGTTCCTTGCTTTCAATCTCCCACACCGCCCACAACACGCCATCGACCGATGGGGCACTGCTCAGCACCGCCTGCAAGCCCTTGCCCAGGCCCTTTCCGTCCGTAGCAGATTCAGTGACCGCATCTTCATGGGCCGGGATGCACGCTCTGGGGCGCAACGGATCGCACACTATGTAGCCCCGCGCAACTCCGTTGCATTCGGGCGTTCGATAGACCAGCGTCCACCCCCAAGGCCCTAGCCATTGCACATACTCAGCCCCGCCAGTGGTCGTCACCAACTGCCGACGCGCCGCATCGACTTGTGCCCGCGTCCGTGCCGGCATCGCCTCGAGCAGATCATCTGGCGCGGGCACCCGAAATCGGTCCACCCATGCCGGTCGTGTTTTCTGTCGAATCAACGGCATTGGCAGAATCCCCTATCCACAAACTTTATGCACGACAACTGACAGCCTCCCCACGTTCTCGGTCTAGCACTTCGCACCAGATTCTCACCTGTGCCCGTCCATCCCACCATTCGCTACGATTGCACTATGACCACCCCCAGCA
>CAYRPC010000008.1:0-53131 GCA_964425995.1 uncultured Phycisphaeraceae bacterium | reverse complement strand
GGGGCGGGGGGCGGGGGGTGAACTTGTGCTACGTCCGCCGGGCATGCCGCTGCGGCTGAGTTACACGTCGGTGAGTGATTACCAGCGCTGTCCGCGCTGCTGGTATGCGAAGCATGTGCTGAGGCTGCCTGAGCCGGAGTCCAAGGAGACGATGGTGGGGCAGGCGACGCACTCGGCACTGGAACGGTTCTATCGCGCCTGGACGGTCGCGGACGCGGAGGGGTTGCTCAGGCCTGGCTTGGCGGAATTGCTGCGCATGGGGCGTGATTGCCTGGTGCAGTTGGCGGGGATGCGTTCGGAGGGGTTAGAGGAACAGTTAGCACAGATTCACGCGCAACTGCGGACCTACTTCGAGACGATGCACGACGCGAACGCGCACATTCTTGAAGTGGAATGGAACGTGAGTTTTCCAATCACCATCGGCGCGCGCACGCACGAGGTGGTCGCGAAGATTGATCGATTGGACCAGTTGCCCGACGGCGGATTCCGCGTAGTTGATTACAAGACCGGCAAGCCCTGGAAGAAACTGACCAGCCCGGGGAAGGACGATCTGCAACTGGGGATGTATTGCCTGGCGCTGCGAGCAGAGCAGGGGGTGGCGGAGGGCGAGGGGCTGGTGGGCGGCGCGGAGTACTGGTGTCTGATGAGTGGTGAGCGTGGCGTG
Organism: uncultured Phycisphaeraceae bacterium; assembly: GCA_964425995.1. Classification (GTDB taxonomy): domain Bacteria; phylum Planctomycetota; class Phycisphaerae; order Phycisphaerales; family UBA1924; genus BJHL01. The sequence goes on along the minus strand of CAYRPC010000008.1, from coordinate 52,467 downwards.
CTGCGGTTTGGAGATGTCAAGTTGGACAAAGTGATCGGGCAGATTGCGGAGGCTGCGGAGGGAATATCGGGCGGCGGGTTTGAGCGATCGGAGCGGGAGTGCTGGGGGCTGTGCGGGATTCTGTGAAAGCAGCGGGCGGATCGAATGCTGTGATTGATGCACAGGCTGTGCGCAATTAGCACTTTGGCATTGCGGCAAAGTACACAAACGCCACCCCGCCTGTGCGTATTAGCAGAATCAAAACACAATCTTAAAAGATGGGTTTTCTGGCTAGGATGTCATCAATTTTGACCAGGTGGAGGCATTGGTGATTGTCAAAAACGAGTAAAGTATTGGAAGATTGAAACGGCTTGAGGATGATCCATGGACAGCGGCCAAGGCGGGCCACTCAGAGAGTCATCGTTTCGTCTATCGCACCTCGTGTGGGATGAACGAGTGATATCTCATACCCGCGTTCGTGATGGTCGGGGCATCGCACGTGTGTTATTAGCAAAGGGTTTTTTGAATGACCATGGATTCTCTCTCTCTATTGTCAGGCACCACTGTTGTCCGTGGTGTGAAGGCTCGCCACGGGTTTACTTTGATCGAGTTGCTGGTCGTGATCGCGATCATCGCGTTGCTCATCGGCATCCTGCTGCCCAGTTTGGGCAGCGCTCGTGAGAGCAGCCGGCAGATCAAGTGTGCGGCGGGCATGCGCAACGTTGCACAAGCCGTGCAGTTGTACAGCAATGCCTATCGGTATTTCCCTCCGGCCTATGTCTATGCGACTGAGACCACGGGATATGCATGGAAGTTGTCCGAGCAGGAAGGCACGGACCCTGCCAACGGGTATATTCACTGGTCGTACTTGCTGTTTGATGAGGGCAACGTACCTGATGATGCGTTCAAGTGTCCCGCCACGTCCAACGGTGGTGCGCCGCGCACGAATCCAGGCCCGGATGAGAACCTTCGAGAGAATGGTCAATCCTTTTATGGACCGTTCAACGTTGTTGATCGCCAGGTGACGCGATTGGCGTTCACGGGCAACGATGCTGTATTCCCACGAAATAAGTTCTCTGGTTCTGGTCCAAGGCGTTACCGCTTTGTCGATCCCGCTGGTATCGACAACTCGCGGAAGGGTGCGAGCGGAACGATTTTGTTGACTGAGTTTGCGACAAACTCCAGTTGGTCGACGATTGGTGCAATCGATGCTGGCACGTTTGACCCCAACAATCCATTGGACAACTGGATTTCCAAGGCGCATCGTTCTTTGAATCCATTCACAGCTGTTGACGGGTCACCAGCGACTCGCCCGGAATTCGTTGGCGACAACACAAACAACTCCTGGCGATATCTTGATCTACGGGAGAGCGGGTCGGCATCGGACCGCACTCTCTGGAAAGATATTGCGGGCAAGTTCCGCAAGAACGCTCCCGGCGGCGTTATCTCTGCTGCTGAGACTGGTGCTGCGGCCGTCGGTCGCCATCACCCAGGCGGTGATGATGTGGGCGGATCAGCTAACTTCGGGTATGTTGATGGGCACGTTGAGAACAAGGCTGTTGCAGAGACATTGAAGAAGTTTGAATGGGGAGATCGCTTTTTCAGCCTTTCAGGCAAGAACACCAAGATCACTATTCCTGAGTGATAGTAAAAAGCAATGCCACACGAGCCAGCGAAAGCTGGCTCGTTGTGTTTCTGGAGATTCGGATTTCTTCACACAAGCCGAGCGCAGTCTTCGTTGATTCTGATTCAAGATAGGCAAACTGGCAGTCACCCCTGTCAGTACAAGCACTATGTGTCAGAGTTCCGTTCGACTCGCACGGGGCCGTCAATCAGCGACAGCTTCGCACAGGTTTCGTTCGAGTCTTTCGAGAGTGTTGCCAGGGAGTTTCCGCTCAAGTCAGCGCAGTGCTGGTCCTTGAGACGGTGGAGTCTGTGGGTTCATCCACAAAACTGTTTTGGGAGTGAGTATCGCCATGAAGAAGAACATTGCTTTGATGTTGACGGCATGCGGCCTGGCCGCGTCCGTCGCCCAGGTTGCCAACGCCCAGCCGTATGTTGTGAACGTATACGGCGCGACGCTGCTGCAGAACGTGATGTCTGCGAACCAATTGGGGAACGATTACATCGATATCGATCTGGACTTGATCAACACCCGCAACAGCATTGCGGTTCCCGACAACCAGTTCGTGAACCTGCCCAATGATCCTGGTCCTGGCGCTCCCTACAGCGTTCCCGGCACTGGGACCACTGGCCGCATCGTGCTTCAGTATCGCGCTATCGGCTCGATCAACGGGCTTGAGACCCTGGCCTACTGGGGCGGTCGTGGCAACGGCACGGTGCTGAACGTCGGCGGCAACAACGTCACGTTCAACGACTTTGCGACCGCGACACCCGCGAGCAACGTTCAGAACACTTTCCTGACGACTCTGGCTTCGCCGACTTCGATCAACAGTGAGTTCTCGGTCGGCGCGCTCGCTGGCTTCAGCAACACGGTGATCTGGGCCGTGACACCCGCCAACCCCGCTCAGGTTCCCTTCCGCAGCAGCACCGACGGTACCTATCAGGCACAGGCCTGGCAGGGCGCGAACGTTGCTGGCAGTGGCGGCGTGCAGAACAACATCGCCCCCATCGACGTGGACAGCATCTGGGGCGTTGCACAGCCTGGTGTGGCTGATCCTCTGGATCAGCCTTCGGCGGCTGGCTATGGCAGCAACACCCGCCTCGCTGTGGATGGCGCTGGCATCAACTTCCCGGTTGGTCCCACCGGCTCCAACGCGCTGGTGACACTGCCCTTCGGCCTTAAGATCTATGACAGCAACGCTTCGATTGACTCGCCCGCCGAGGCGAACGCCAACACCGATCCCGTGACTGGTCGCGGCTTGACCATCTTCGACACCCGTATCGCCTGGGCTCCCATTGTCCCCCTGGTCAACTACGGCGTGGGCTTGACCCAGGTCGCTTACACCGATCTTCAGCACCTGGTGCTGACTGGTCGTCGCGAGAACGGCGAGAACATTCAGTTTGTGACTCGTGAAGTCGGATCGGGCACGCACAACGCGTTCATGAACTCGGTGGGCGTTGACCCCTCCTGGGGCCTGGGCGAGAACATTGGTCCGGTCGGCAACGGCACGGGTTCTGGTGCAAACGGCACCAACGCGGGCCGGGCTGGCGCGAACTTCATTCCCGGCAACAAGCTGGGCACCAGCCAGGTCCGCGACGTGATGCGTCTAGGCAGCCGCCTGACCATCGGGTACGTGGGTGGCGATAGCTGGGACACCAACGCACGCCTCGCCAACGACATCCTCGCGATCGGCAACAACCTGGGCGGTCGCACGCCCGACTTTGTTCGTCCCACCATCAACAACATCCTGGACAACGGCCTGCGTGGCGAAGCGAACACCGGCACGGTCAACACCAATGCCAACGACGGCTGGCGCATCGGCGGCAAGGCTGTTGTGTCCACCATCGGCAACCCCCTGGTTGCTCCCGCCAACCGTGGCGGCTTCGGCTGGCCCCAGTTCGTGAACAGCCTGGGTGCGGAACAAGTCACGATTCTGCCCAACGACACCAACCCCGGCTTTGCTGCGAGCACGGCCATGGACAACGTTGAGGCGGCGGCGATTGTCAACAACCTCAAGCGCTCGGTCGATGCCTTCAACGGCACCGGCGGCGCTCCCCAGACCGACTTCACTCCGGGCCAATTCGTTGCAACCAACCTCATCGCGATCTCCGCAACGGACTACCTCCCCCAGTCCAACGGCGTGGTCTACCCCGTCAACACCGAGCGTACTGACTTCATCCAGAGCAACACCCGCGCACTGCCGGGTCTGGTCTATAACAGCCTCGCGACCAACTACGCCTCCTTCGGCGTTGGCCCCCGCGGCCTCAACGGCACCAACACCACCCGCCTGACTCTCACGCTGCCCGCCACCTACAGCGATGGCAACGTGGTTGACTACCGCAGCCAGGGCGGCGCGACCCTCGCGGCCAACGCGGCGACCTTAACCCGCAACCGCATCGTCGGCGACTTCAATGGCGACGGCCTCCGCAACATCTCCGATGCTTCAGACATGATTGCAGCGTGGCGTCAACGCAACGGCGGCGCTGCCTGGGTTGCTCCTATGGGCACCGGCGCGATCGCCGGCGCTCCCGGCACCGATGCCAGCATCGAACTGCTGGGCGACTTCAACAGCGACGGCAACTTTGGCCGCGTTGGCGGGGCGTTCCCCAGCGGCACTGCTGATACCAGCGATGTCCGCTACTGGGCCGATGGTCTGGCGATTGCCAGCATCACGGGCAATCTCAACCGCAAGGGCGGCTTCATCGGGGTCGATGCTGCCTTCGGTGGCAACTTCTTCGGCACCACCAAGGTGCTGGGCTCCTACAACAACGGCGATTCTCGCGGTGACATCTCCGGCTCAACGTTCCGCACCACGCGCGGCTACCGCCCGATCGGCAGCGACGGCACGATCAACAGTTTCGACATCGACTACGTTTCGCGTCAGATCAACACCAGCGCTGATCGCAACATCAACTGGGCATTGGATGTCAGCGAGGCCGCGGTGGCCGACCTGAGCGCCGACATCAACGGTGACCTCATCATCAACTGTGCAGACGTGACTGAACTGGTGACCATGATCCTGGGCACCCAGATCACGGACTTGAACCTTGATGGCGTGACCAACGCCGCCGACCTTGCCCTCGCTGCGACGGACGTGGCTGCGGGCGCTGTGTGGAGCCAGGGTGACGTGAACTGCGACGGCGCAGTGAACCAGGCTGACCGCGACCTCATCGGTGGCGGCGGCGGCCCGGTCTGCAACGACATCGACTTCAACAACGACGGTTCGAGCTTTGATCCCCAGGATATCGAAGCCCTGCTGTCGGTCTTCAGCGAAGGTCCCTGCATCCCGGACACACAGGTCTGCGATAGCATCGACTTCAACAACGATGGCGGCCTGTTTGATCCCTGCGATATCAATAGTTTCCTGACGGTCTTTGCCGAAGGCCCCTGCACGCCCTGCGGCGAGTAAGGCTTCTCGAGAGACATTTTGAATTGACGTTCGCAACGCCCGGCATGACTGCCGGGCGTTGTTCTTTGGTTGCACCAACTCTTTGCTAGGGATTGTCCAGCGGTCCTTGGGCATCCGTGCACAAATCGGTGAAGCTCGCCTGAAGCGACCATCCGGGCAGGGCATCGTGGTTTCAATAGTTTTTCTTTTTTTGATCGGTCGCGACACAAAGAATCGCTGGATGTTCGTTATAGGGACTATGGATGGCTTCACGGTTGCATCGATTGCGGCGATTGAATCTGAAAAAATGAATTCTTGGAAGAGATGCTCTCGACAAGTGCCAGCCGTGCGGTATGCTGTTACTACTCAAGCTATGGGGTTTCTCCCCAAGCGCGGGCGTTCGCCTGCCGGTAGTCGGCGTGCGGGTCCATAGGGGTATAAGGGCCATGCAGGCCCGGAAGAAGAGGAAGTGAAATATGCAAATCAAGAATCGTTTCGCAGTCTTGGTCGCAAGTGTTGCAGGCTGCGCAATTGCGCTGCCCGCGTTGGCCCAGGTCGCTGAGACCGAGCCCAATGAGACCAAGGTCAATGCCGACACCGTCGGCATCATTAACCTTCCCGCCGCGAACGGTCCCGCTCTGACGGGTACGACGACGGGTTCGAGCTTGGTGACGCTTGGTTTGACATCTGCGGATACTTTCCGTGTCCAGGCTGCTGCGCAGCCCTTGGGCATCTATCGCAACCGCCTTCTGATCACCACGACCGGGACCGCTGGGCACACCGGCTCGATCCGCGGTCTGGCTCAGTCTGCGGTGGGCACGATCACCGCCGGCAGCGACAGCGCCGCCCAAACCAGCAGCACCGCCACCACGCCCGCGCGTTCCAATCAGTGGTACAGCTTCGGCAAGCAGGAGCAACTCTACTACCGCGTGACGGGTGCAGCGGCGACGACGGCTCCGTACATCGTCAACTATGAAATTGCGCCCGTGACCCCCATCGTGGTCAGCGGAACGATCACGGCGGGTTCGGTCAACATCAGGGACACCGGCTCGATCGACGCGGACTTCTGGGTTTATAACAGCAACCTCGACCCGATCGTGGGCTTCGGCCTCGATGAGCCCGAAGCGGCCGGCGATAGCGCGACGCTGACCCCCGGCACGTATTACGTGGCGATGGCCCGCTTCAACGGTGCCAACAACCTCGCGAGCGCGGCTCCAGAAACCTTCGCAGGCACGGTGCTGGACTTCCCGAACATATTCACTAGCAGCAGCAGCAGCACGACAAGCTCCACAGCTATTCCGGTGTTCACCAGTAGCTCGGGTGTTGTCACCGGCTCGACCACGACCTACACCGCGGGCTATGACGTGGCGTGGTACCAGTTCACGGTCTCACCCGCCGCCAATCCGATTGTGAACTCAGTTGTTGCGACGCCAGGCAGTGGCGGCATCGGCACCAACACGGTCGTCGTCGCGAGCGTGACGCCCGCGCCCGACCTCGTCGCCATCACCAGCGTGAGCCTCGATGCCAGCCAGATCAATGGTGGCACCGTCACTCTGCTCGATAACGGTGTCGCCCCCGACGCGGTTCTAGGCGACAACAACTGGACAGGCACCGCAACGGTCGGCATCAGCGCGACCCTGGGCTCGAAGGTTCTCACGGCGATGGCGACCGATGCCAGCGCCCGCACAGCGAGCGGAACAGGCAACTTCAACGTTGTGCCCGCGAACGATGCCTGCGGCAGTGCGACCGTCCTCAGCAACGCTGGCCCCTACCCCTTCAACACCACCTACGACACCACGGGCGCGACGCTCGATGGCATCTGGACCGGCTGCTCGCCCTTCACCCCCACCGGCCCTGACCTGTGGTACTCCTTCACCGCTCCCGGCAATGGCACGCTCGTGGTCAGCACGTGCAACGGTGACACCGGGTTCGCAGGAACGCAGCCTGACACCCTCCTGGGCATCACCAGCACCTGCGGCACTGCCTTCGCCGTCTGCGAAGACGACCAGAGTGGCGCCTGTGGCCTTGGCTCGAGCATCGACCTAAACGTGACGGCTGGCACCACCTATCGCATCGCTGTACGCTCCTATGGAACGGCTGCGATCGTTGGCGGCCTCTTCAACCTGAACTTCATCGCTGGCACGCCCTTGGCCATCACCGCGACCAGCACCAGCAACAGCACGATCTTCACGAATGGCGCTCCCATGAGCACGATCGTGACTGCAACGGTCCAGAATGCCAGCCTTCCGCCCAGCACGGGCGTGACGGTCAGCCTGAACGCCGCCGCGGCGGGGCTTGGTACCATCAGCTTGCTCGATGACGGCATCGCACCTGATGTCGCCATCGACAACATCTACACGGGCACCATCAGCAGCGCCGGCGCGACGCTGGGCATCTATTCCTTCCCCATCACGGTGACGGACCAGACCGGCAGTGCGCTCGGAAGCGTCGGCCAGACCATCGACAGCCTCGACGAAACCGGCGAACTGGTCGGGACGGCCAACCTCGCTCCCAGCGCGACCAGCTTCAACGGTCGCATCAACAGCGGCAGCGACGTGGACATGTACAGGATCTTCATCTGCGACCCCGCGAACTTCAGCGCGACGACCGTGGGCGGCGTGACCGTCCCCGGTACCGGCACTGGCAGCGACACGGCCCTCTACCTGTTTGCCCCCAACGGCAACGGCATCTCCTACAACGACGACGTGGGCCTGAGCTTCAACTCCCTCCTGGACAACACCCAAGTCGCGAGCCTGCCCGCGGGCGAGTTCTATCTCGCCGTTGCCTACTTCGGCAACCGCCCCAGCAACGCCAGCGCGCAGTTGATCTGGAACGAATTCGCCCCGACGACGACGGTTCCGCCCACTGGCCCCGGCGCTCCTGGCCCGGTCGCTTCCTGGGACTTCGATTCCAGCATCGCGAACTACACCCTGACCCTGACGGGCGTGAGCCTCACGGCCTGCCCCCCGGTCGGCCCGGTCTGCAACGACATCGACTTCAACAACGACGGTTCGAGCTTTGATCCCCAGGATATCGAAGCCCTGCTGTCGGTCTTCAGCGAAGGTCCCTGCATCCCGGACACACAGGTCTGCGATAGCATCGACTTCAACAACGATGGCGGCCTGTTTGATCCCTGCGATATCAATAGTTTCCTGACGGTCTTTGCCGAAGGCCCCTGCACGCCCTGCGGCGAGTAAGGTCCTCGTCGATTGCCAGCCATGGCTGGCTTTACTTTGACTCGAACCGGCCAGCGCGAAAGCGTTGGCCGGTTGTTATTTGGACCTGGGCCACTTAAATGAAAGAATTACAGTTTGGTCAGGTTCCAGTATTTTGTCGACTTTCAAGCAGAATTGGATATGCTGGGGAAGTTATCTGTGAGCAGGGGGTTTCCCCCTGTGTACTATTTTGCCTGCTTCGGTGGTCGAGGCGGAGAGTTCATTGAATGCAAAGTCCAGGGTTATTGTGGGCCTGTTGGCCCGGAGGAAGATTTCTATGAAAAGCACAAATCGTTTCGTATCGGCCCTTGTGGCTGCGGCTGGCCTGGCGAGTGTCGTCAGTGCTCAGGTGTACAACAACCCCACGTCCACTCCAATTCTTGACACGCCAACCGTGGTGAGCACCATCGACGTGTCGGGCTTTGTGGGCACCATTAGCGACCTCAACCTCGTGGTCAACATGGATCACACGTTCGACGGCGACCTGGACTACATCCTGATTCCGCCCGGACAGACCGGCATCTCCTACCTCCATCTCTGCACGGACAATGGCAGCTCTGGTGATAATTTCCGCTGGACCCGCTTTGATCAGGGCGCCGCGACGGCCATCACCGCAGGTACGGCTCCGTTTTTCAGCAACTATCGCCCCGAAGGTGGCGCGATGACATCGGCGATGTGGGCTGCCTTGGCACCATGGACACTGGCCAGCCTTGGCACAGCCATCACCGATCTGAACTCACTGAACGGCATCGACCCCAACGGCACGTGGACCCTCGTGATCGACGATGATGCGAGTGGCGACATCGGCACCTTGTTCTACTGGAGCCTCGAGCTCAATGGCTCGGTTGATCCGGCCGTGCCAAACTTCGCGTTCAATACCGCCACGCTCGGTCAGTCGCGGTTTGTAAGTGGCAGCAGCGACACATCCACGGCAACGGTGACAGTGCTGTCACGTTCGGGTGGCAGCGTCACGTCGGTCCAACTGACCGGCGCGGCGCTCGCGGGAGGCTCTCCCGTGTCGCTGGTTGAAGGCCCGGCTGGGACATGGACCGGCACCTTCGGTGTTGATGCGTCGGCACCGCTGGGCGTCAACAACCTGGGCATCAACATCAATGGCTCCGCCGTTGCCTCCACCAGCATCACGGTGTTGGCCGCCACGCCCCCGGCGTGTGCCACTCCCGGCTTTGCAACGCTGACTGGCACGAACCTGAACTCCGACGGTCCCGTCGCCAACGCGGGGAACAGCATCTTCACCACCGATCTGACTGGGAACACCAACACCGCCAACGCTGTACGGATCACCGGTCGCGTTCGCAACCTGCTTTCGAACTCGCTGATCACCGAAGCCCGCGTGCGAGTCGTTGCTCCCGACGGCAGCGCGTATCTGTTCCAGCCCGTGCCAACCGGCACCATCGGGTCTGGTCCGTTTGACGTCGTGAGCTTTCAGGGCAACGTGACCAATGAAGCCGCGTCTGGCATCTGGACTGTCGAGACCTATGAATCGGCGAACCAGACCGGCGTGGACTCCAACTGGCAGACCTTGTGCGTGACACTCGTCAGCTTGCCTGTGGGCACGGGCACGGGCGACACCGCTTTCCAAGGCATCGCACTGCCTGGCTTTGATAATGTGCTCAATTACTCGGTGACCGTGAGCGGCGGCCAGGCCCCCTATGCCGTCGACGTCAATGGCGCAGCCTTTGGCGGTGGCACGATCACGCTGACCGATCCGGACAACGACAACATCTTCACTGGCTCCTATACCCTCACGGGCGCTGAGAACTTCGGCACGTTCAGTACGCCCGCGACTATCACGGACAGCAACGGGGTGAGCTCGACGGTTGCGATCACCTCGAACATCCGTCGGGGTGTGGTGGACCTGGGCGAAGTCAGCATCGCAAACGAGGGCATGCTGATCACCAACGCGGCCCACAATGCGGGCGAGGTTCGCTGGTTCAAGTTTGACATCTGCGCCGATGTGACCTCGCCCAACTTCTTCGACTTGACGGCCACCGGGACCTTCGGCGCCTCCGCCGACACCGAGTTTGGCATCTATGGTGCCAACGGCATTCGCGTTGCCGATGATGACGACGACGGCGTGCTCGCTGGCAGTGCGCTGTCCTTCGGTGCTGGCTCTGGCGCGTCCCAGGGCGGGACGGGCACCCTTGATACCGTGCCTGTTATTGCCAACGGGCGCGATGGGGCGACCCTGCCCGCTGGTGAATACTACCTGGCGACAGGTCAGTTCAACCTGACCTTCAACCCAACCGCATTTGGCGTGACCGGCACTGGCACGAGCGCTGGCACATCGAGTGTGGTGTTCGACACCGATCTTGTCTGCGGCCCCATCTGCAACGACATCGACTTCAACAACGACGGCGCAAGCTTTGATCCCCAGGACATCGATGCGTTGCTCAGCGTCTTCAGCGAAGGTCCCTGCGTTCCTGACTTCCAGGTCTGCGACGACATCGACTTCAACAACGATGGCGGTCTCTTCGATCCCTGCGATATCAGCAGCTTCCTGACGGTCTTCAGCGAAGGCCCCTGCACGCCCTGCGGCGAGTAAGTGTGAGGGTTGGGGCTGGCGTGCGTGATCACGCCTCTCGACGCGTCATGCTGTTGAGTCTGTAAACAATGGGTCGACCGCATGTGAGTGCTGGTCGACCCTTTATTATTGCGCGTCGTATGCTGATGGCGTGGATGAACCGGCGAAGGACAACATCGATGAAAGAGACGAGCAGCCGGCGCGCAAAAGTCCCCAGGATGCACGGCTTCTCGGGATGATGCGTGAGTTGTCGCTGGTCTGTCCCCACTGCGGCTATGACATGCACGGGGCAGTGAGCGTGACGTGCCCGGAATGCGGCGTGCATATTCGCGAGGAGGACTATCGGGTTGCGAACTCGCGGCGCCCGCTGCCCAATAGCAAGTGGCTGGTGATGTGCATTGTGGGCGCGACATGCGGGATCGTCATCGCTCCGGTGCTGGCGACGATGCTGACCAAGGAACTGTCGCGAGCGTCGACGGCGTGGCCGTTCGGACTGTCGTTTTTCATTGTTGCGGGAAGTCTTGCGGCGATGTGCTGGCTCACATGGTGGCTGGCGTATCGCCCGCTGCGAGCGCTGGCGATGCCATTCGGGCTGCGGATGCTGCTTGGCTGCGGGCTAGGGCTGATCGCGATGGCTGCTGTTGGAGGCGTTCTGGCTGGCGCGGCGTGGATGCTTTGGATAGCCTGGCAGTTCTTCCCGTAGACGAGCGAGAGATCAGTGTCGCAGTCTGCGAAACGAAGGACAGGACATGGCAACGAAGTGAGCATCGGCAGCGTCCTATTGTGTCATTGTCCGCAGTATTGTCGCCATTCAGGGCGATTGTCGACCGCTTCGCTCTGCGTTGTAGTTCGTATCCCGTTGTAGTTCATATCCCGTTGTAGTTCGTATCCATGGCGAGCACAGACCATGCCGCGTCGTCGCAATTGGCCGCCACTTCGAGTGGTGTGTCCATTTTGCCGCTGGGCGTGGTGACGATCGTGCTGACCTTGCTGGGCTGGACCAGCATTCCGCTGTTTCTGAAGTTTTTTTCGACCTTGATTGATCCGTGGACTGCCAACGGCTGGCGCTATGGATTTTCTGCCCTGATGTGGCTGCCCGTGCTCACATGGCGATACTGGCGCAAGGATGTGCCCAGCGGATTATGGCGTGCCGCGTTGCCAGCGAGTTTGTTCAACATCGCGGCCCAGGTCTGCTTCGGGCTTGCACCATACTACATCGATCCGGGGCTGATGACGTTCAGCCTTCGCTTGCAGATTGTCTTTGTGATGTTTGGCGCGGCGATGATGTTTGCGAGCGAGCGGAGTGTCATTCGGTCGCCACTGTTCATCGCGGGCATCTCGATGCTGCTCTCGGGAACGCTGCTCACGATTGCACTGAAAGAGGGCGGCATCGGTAACGCGCGGAGCACAACGGGCATCGTGATTGCCATCAGTTCGGGCGTGCTGTATGCGGGATATTCGCTGAGCGTGCGGAAGTTCATGCATGGCATCCCGGCCTTTACAGCCTTCGCAGCGGTGAGCCAATATACCGGCGGCGCTCTGCTTGTGCTGATGTTCGTGCTGGGAGACAAGAGCGGGATGCTGTTGTCGCGGGTGCATGAACTGGCTGCCGTTGGAGAGGCACCGGAGGCTCGCTGGCTGCTGGGCGGAGCGAGTGTGTTCGCATTGGACGGATGGCAGACGTTCCTGCTGCTGCTCTCCGCGATCATCGGCATCGGGATGGGCCACACGCTGTATTACTACAGCATCCAGCGACTGGGGCTTGCGGTGGCGACGGGGGTTGTGCAGTTGCAACCAGTCACGGTCTCGATCTGCTCGATGCTGATTTTCCACGAGCAACTCAGGCATCTCCAGTGGATCACGGGCATCATCGCCATCTGCGGCGCTGTCTGCATGCTGTGGGCGCAGCAGCGGCTTGCGAAGCGATCGCAGGTGCTTGCGGCTTCGCCCGTGCCCGAGCCAGATTGATGATTGGAAACTGGCGAGGAAGCCTGTGCCGTGAAGCCTGTGCCGTGATGCCTGTGCTGGCGACGGTGGAGCGATAGACTGGCACTCATGGACGACGCGGCGGCACAAGTCGCACAGACAGGGACGCGGCTGGGCCTTGCAGGTCTGGACTGGCTCGTCCTCGCGGGATACGCGGCGGTGCTTATCGGCACGGGAATCTACTTCAGTCGGAGGTCGCCAAAGGATGCACGCGAGTACTTTCTGGCCGAGCGCTCGATGCCGGCGTGGGCAGTCGCGTTATCACTGCTCGCAACGGTGCAGAGTGCGGCGACATTCATCGGCGTGCCCGAGCAGAGTTATCTACGCAACTTGACCTATCTCTGTGCGAGTGTCGCGCCACTGATCGCCGCGTGTCTGGTCGCATGGCTGTTTCTGCCCAGGTATTACGCCGCGAACGTTGCGTCGCCCTATGAGTTTCTGGAGCAGCGATTCGGGCCTTCAACCCGCACGGCGACGAGTTGGACGTACTTGTGCGGGCGGTTGGCGGCGAGCGGGGCGAGGACATATATCGGAGCGCTGCCATTATCGCTTGCGATCTTTGGCGATGCTTCGCTGGCGCATGTCTGTGTGTCGATCGTTGCGATCATGATCGTGGCAACGCTGTACACGTTTGTGGGCGGGATTCGCAGCGTGATCTGGACGGATGTGCTGCAAGTGGGGGTGTATCTGGGCGCGGCGGTGGCTGCGCTGATCGTGCTGTGGACGAGCATTCCCAGCAGCACTCAGGAGGTGTTGCGTGCGCTGCGACAGGACGCGAAGTTGGATGTGATTGACTGGTCGACGGATCCGAGCAAGTCGTTCTCGATCTGGTCGGTCCTGTCGGGGTTGGTGCTGCTCAACCTTGCGGCGCTGGCGACTGATCAGGACATGGTGCAGCGGAGCCTGACGTGCAAGTCTGCGAAGCACGCGGCACGAAGCATGCTGATTTCAACGCTGGTGGGCGTGCCCGTGGTGATGCTGTTTCTGGCCATCGGGCTCTTGCTGTATGTTTTCTATCAGCGTCCCGAACTGATGGGTCCGCGTGATATGGTGGCGACGCCCGCGAGCAAGGACGTGTTCCAGACATTTATTCTCAGCCAGATGCCACCAGGACTGCGCGGACTGATGATCGCGGGCGTGCTGGCTGTGGGACCGATTGGCATCAATGCGACGCTGAACAGCATGGCGAGCACGATCATCGGCGACACGTATGAACGTGTCGTGCCCAAGCGTGATGCGCGGCGTGACTTGTGGGCGAGTCGCATCGCGGTGGTTGCATGCGGCGTCTGCCTGATGGCGACCGCGATGATCTGCGCGTGGTGGCAATCGACATCCGGGACGGCACTGATCGACTTTGCAATGCAGGTGATGGCGTTTGCTTATGCCGGATTGCTGGGCGTGTTCCTGTGCGCGGTGCTGACACGACGTGGGAACGCGGTGTCGGCGATTTGCGCTCTGGTGGTTGGATTTGTTGTTGTGCTGTGGCTGCAACCGAACTTGTTTGGAAGCGTGAAAGAGGTATTAGTGTCGATGTCGCATCGCGGGCTTGGGTGGTCACTGGAACGTGATGTCAATCCGGTGACGCGACCCATCGCGTTCTCATACCAACTGGTTCTTGGCACGATCTGTGCGTTCGCGGTGTGCTGTGCTGGTCGCCATCAGGATGTCAGGATGTCGAGGAGTGATGAAAGTCGCAGTGGGGGTGGGGGATGAGCATGGGCGGGCAGCCTTCGAGCGAGCGTTGTGCGATACCGACGATATTGCGCGATGCTCGCGTGCGGACGTTGCTCTTGACGCGACCACTCGATGCTGAGGCGATTACCAACGGGTGCGTGCGTGTCAGCATCGCCAGCGGTACGAGCGAGAGCGATGAGCGTGCGTTGCAAAAGTTCCAACTCTCGATTCGAACTGCGAACGACATAGAGATTGTCGCTCCGACGCCCGCCGGAGTGCGGCATGGGTTGACCGAACTGCTCGTACTCGCACGCCATTCGCATCTGCAATACGTCACGATCCGATCCGAGCCAGCATTTGCCGTGCGAGGTGTCTTGCTTGATGTCTCTCGCAATCGCGTGCCAACGATGCGGCACATGGTTGAGATTCTCGATGAACTCGCGCTGATGCGATGCAATCACATGCAACTTTACTTCGAGCACACCTTCGCGTATAAGGGCCATGAAGATGCTTGGCAGGGGTGTGGCGCGATCTCGCCAGATGAACTGCGTCGGCTCGACGAACTTGCTCACGAGCGCGGCATTGAACTGGTGGCGAATCAGAACTGTTTCGGGCATCTTCGGCACTGGCTCCAACTGCCGCGATATCGCGAGCTTGCCGAAACTCATGGCGAGTGGATGTTTGATATCTGGCCACGCAATGGGCCTTTCTCGCTCTGCCCGACAGACCCTCGCTCGCTGGCGTTAGTTGCTGATTGGATTGCTCAGCAAGGTGCGTGCGTGCAGAGCAAACTGTTTAACATCAACTGCGACGAGGTCTATGACATCGCCTTCGGACGCAGTCAGGACGAGGTTGCGCGGCGTGGCCGCGTCGCGGTCTTCTGCGAATTTGTGTCCAAGGTTGCCGCGATCACGCGAAGCCACGGCAAACGCCCGATGTTCTGGGGCGATGTCGTTCTCTCACAAGAGTCCGCGCCAGAGCATCTTGGGCAACTTGCGATGCTTCGTGAGCATGATCCGATCGCGCTGGTCTGGGGGTATGAGCCGGACACGCCGTTTGATGCGTGGGTGCAGCGCGTACACAGCGCTGGTCTCGAAGCGTGGGTTTGTCCAGGGACGAGTTGCTGGCGGTCGATTACTGGGCGCGCTACGGAGCGACGTGAGAACATTGCCAACGCCGTGCGTGCTGGCATCGCGAACAACGTGCGCGGCATGCTCTTGTGCGAATGGGGCGATAGCGGCCATTGGCAGCCGTGGCCAGTGACCCGCCACGCCTTGCGTGAGGGACTTGACGCTGCATGGCAGGGCAATGGGCGAACATTACGTCAAGGGTGCGCAGTGGATCAGTTCTCCGATTCTATCGGTGAATGGCTGGATCGGCTTGCTGATGCTGATATTGAACTTCGCTCCGTTGCTGGCTTGCTCTCTAAACCTGGCCTCACGCGTCTACGCAATCAGACTGCTCTCTTTGCAAGTCTTTCGCACGATCGCTCGACGATTCGATCAGTTGGTCATTCGGATCTCTGGCTGCTCGCGCGGGATCGCATCGCGGCGTTGGCTGCGTCGATGCCGCATGACGGTTCGCTTGATTCACTTGACTCGCAGTGCGCGCTCGAACGGGACGAACTGGCACTTACCGCCAGCATGTTGGTGTTTGCAAGTGAGCGGGCCGCGTCGATGTTCGAGGATGCATCGGACTCGCGCGTTGGGGTTATCGAACGGCTTAACGTGCTCGAGCGAGAACATCGTCGCCTGTGGCTTGCCCGCTCGCGTACTGGCGGCCTCGAACAAAGTTGCTCTCACTTTGCCACCATCGCTGTCAAGACGCTGGCGTCCTGATTTGATCCACTCACCCTGATCACCCTGATCACCTTCTCGAGGCCATTCGATCATGCCTTCCGAATCCCGCCTTGCTATCGGCTGTATGACTGGTACCAGCATCGACGCACTCGACGCCGCGTTGGTTGCCATCGATGGTCAAGGCCTCGCTATGCGAGCCACCTTTCTGCATGGTGTCGCCGAGCCACTGGGAACTCTTGCGCCGCAATTGCGAGGATTTGCCGAGCAGCAACCCATGACTGCGGGTGAGATTGCCTTTCTGTCGCGGGACTTTGCGATTCTCCACGCCCGCGTGGTCGAGCGTCTGCTCGCGGAATCTTCGACGCCCTGCGAGAAAGTTGCCCTCGTCTGCGTGCATGGCCAGACCGTCTTTCACGCTCCGCCTCATTCCTGGCAACTCTTTGAGCCCGCGCCGCTTGCCCATGCCCTGCGAATTCCGATCGTGTGCAACCTGCGTCAGGCCGACCTCGCTTCGGGTGGGCAGGGTGCGCCAATCACGCCGCTTGCCGATGCGGTGCTTTTCGCCGATGTCGTCGACCCGTTTGCGAATGGGATGACCACGAGCGATCATCGCATGCCCAATCCTGTTGCCATCGTGAATCTCGGGGGTTTTGCGAACTACACCACGTTTGGCGAGCCCAAGGACATCATTGATCCTACAACTATTTCTGGCGGCGATCTCTGCGCGTGCAATCAACTACTCGACGCCGTTGCGCGCGATGTCCTGCACCATCCCTACGACATAGACGGCAATTGTGCGCTTGCGGGCAGCATACACGATGAAGCGTTCGAAGATCTCCAGAGCATTCTGCGGGTCCAATCGTTCTCGCGTCGCAGTCTGGGCACCGGAGACGAAGTGGGTGAGTGGCTGAATCGCTTTCGCATCCACGTTGCGCCCAACGACCTCGCCCGAACCGCATGCGAGGCTATCGCCAGCGTCATTGTTGAGCGGGTGCGCGTCGACAACATTATCCTTGCGGGCGGCGGCGTGCGCAATCGTGGGTTAGTGCGGGCCATCGCTGCGTGCGGCCCTGCCGGCGTCACGACCACGGCGCAGCACGGCGTACCCATCGAGTTTCGCGAAGCGGCGTGCTTTGCTGTCCTCGGTGCGCTCTGTCAGGATCGCGTGCCGATCACGCTCGGAAATGTGACGGGCGTACAAACCTCACCTATTTCTGGTCAATGGACTATCCCTTAGGACCGTTGTCGTAAGGGTGCGATTCATACTCCAAGGATTGCTTGGGCCTGCAACAATCGTCGATGCCCAATCCTTCCGTTCCCGCTGACCGTGCTCACATCGATACAGAAAAGCGCAACCCTCGCACGACGCACCTGCACAGGCTCGACGCGGCGGAACTTGTCGAACTGATCCAGCATGAGGATCGCCAGGTCCAGGTCGCGCTTAAGCGAGCCCAGGAGCGCATCACGACGTTTATTCTGGCAATCGAGCCGGGGTTCATCGCGGGCGGTCGCTTGATCTATGTCGGCGCTGGCACGTCGGGCCGCCTGGGTGTGCTGGATGCAAGCGAGGCTCCGCCCACGTTCTGCGTGCCGCCTGATCGCATCATCGGGATCATCGCTGGCGGTGATTGGTCACTGCGCAAGAGCAGCGAAGGCGCGGAGGACGATGTGAAAGGTGCGTGGGAGCAACTGGAGGCTCTGCATCTCACGGAGCAGGACGCGGTGCTGGCGATTGCTGCGGGGGGGACCACGCCTTACGCACTGGGCGCGCTGGATTTCTGCAAGCGTGCTGAATCGAAGGGCGGGTTCAAAATCGGTAAGCGAGCGACGACGGGTCTGCTCTGCTGTACCACTATCGACAAGCCAGAAGCATGCGACCACCTGATCATGATCAAGACCGGACCGGAGGTCCTGACCGGCTCGACCCGCATGAAGGCGGGCAGCGCGACCAAGATGGCACTCAACACCATCTCCACGACTCTGATGATTCGCGCGGGCAAGGCCTATCAGAATTTGATGGTGGATGTCAAGGCGAGCAACGCCAAGTTGCGTGATCGTGCGGCCAGGATCGTGAGTACTTTGACAGGACTGAGCCGGGAAAAAGCCTTTGAACTGCTGGATGCCTGTGATGGCGAAGTGAAGACCGCCATCGTTGCCCACCGATTGTCGCTCGTACCCGTCGAGGCTCGGGATCGCCTTGATTCAAGCCAAGGCCACCTTGGGCCGATCCTCGATGCCTAGTTGCTTTGTTCCATGGTCGCTCGATGTGTTTGTCCCTCCGTCCCGGCTTGGTTGTTCCTACGCTCGATCTACATGCTCCGCATTCTCCACGTCGGTCTTGGCCCCCTCGGTATCCGCATCTTGAACGATCTCCACGAGCGTGAGGTCGGTCATGTGGTCGCGTGTGTGGACCATGCGCCGCAACTAGCCAACCAGCCGCTGCACCAGTACGTGCCCAAGGCCAGTCCTGGCATTCGCATCCTGTCCAACCTTGAGAGTGTTGATTGGTCGGTCGTTGATCTCGCGATTGTCACCACCAGCAGTGACCTGGCCCAGTGTGCTGACACCTTCCGCCATCTGCTCCGTAAGGGCAAGGCTGTGGTCAGCACCTGCGAGGAACTGGTGTATCCGTGGCTGCGCCATGTCGCGCTCGCCGAGGAACTGGAAGAGATCGCACTGCGCTACGGCGGGCGTTTGCTGGGCACGGGCGTGAATCCCGGCTACCTCATGGACGCGTTGCCAGCGTTTGTGAGCAGTGTGAGCAAGTCGGTGCGCGGGGTTGCGTGCTATCGGGTGCAGGACGCGAGCGCCCGGCGCATCCCCTTCCAGCAGAAGATTGGCGCCGGCCTCGACGATGTGCAGTTTGCCGCGAAGGTCCGCGAGGGAACGCTCCGTCATGTTGGGCTAGGCGAGAGCCTGCACTTCATCGCCCACTATCTTGGACTGCCCATCGAGCGCTGGGACGAAGACCTTGAGCCTGTCCACGCGACGCGAGATATGCAATCGGGCGTCGGCCCGATCGCCCGCGGCCGCATCGCGGGCGTTCGTCAGGTTGCCAAGGGGTACTTCGACGAGCGAGAGGTTGTGCATCTGGAGTTCCAGGCAGCTATCGGCCAGCACGATCCCTACGACCGCGTGCTGGTTGAGGGTGAGCCTCGCATCGATGTTGTCATTCCGGGCGGAGTTCATGGCGATATCGCCACCAGCAGCATCGTCATCAATACGCTGCCGCGAGTGCTGGAAGCCAAGCCGGGTCTGCACACGATGGCGACGATCGCGCCGCCCTTCTTCGTGCGGGCTGGCGCAAAGCGATGAGCCGATAGTCGATTAGATTTGTGGCAACGACTGGCGCTTCGCTTTTTGGTGAGATGGCAATCGAGTTTGTTCGCGTGCGAAAGGCACAGACCACGCGCAATTGTGATTGGGTGAACGAGTCGGACGACCATGCGAATTAGACGCGCAGAAGTCTTCGCACGAAGCCGGGCAACTTCATGTGCGGAGCCACCATTCGTCCGCCCCGATACAGCGCGGGCAAGTAGACTGCGATGACGGCGCATCCGCAGATGATCGCTTCGTAGGTCGGCTTCGCGCCCTGACGACGAAGCCACCACTGGCCCGCGAGCACGATGCCCATCGCAAGCAGGAACTGGATCGTTCCAGGCAGGTCCGCGCGGAGGGGCTTGAGCCGAGCCTTTGACGCATCGATCGTGAAGGCGACGTACTTCAAGAACTCCCCGGCTGCGAGGCCGATCGATGCTCCAATCACACCCGGCACCACCTTGTCCGGAACATGCAGGAGATAAAAACCCAGTGGCACGAAGGTGAGTACGCCAGCGAGCTTGAGGCCATTGCCCAGCGCGCTGCTCTTGGCCCGCCCCATGGCCAGCATCGCAGCAACGGCGTTGTTATGCAGGACTCTCAGCCAGGCGGCGGCCGCGAGCCAGGGCACCATCAGCGCGGCATCGTGGAAGTTGGGCTTGTAGACTGCGCGGATGAAGCCCGGAGCGGTCGCGGCGACGCCGGCGATCATGCAGCCCGAGACGAGCAGCATGACAAAGCCGACGCGATCGAAGACTTCTGCGGGCAGTTGGTTCTGATCATTCTTCTTCTTGCTGTAGACTGGCACGAGCACGCTCACGGTGATGCGGAGCATGAGTTCTATCGGCACCATCGCGAACATCAGGGCGGTGTTGTAGAGGCCAAAGACCGAGAGGCCAAGGAGTTTGGCGAGCAGGAAGCGATCCATGGAGTTGGCGAAGAACGTCAGGACGGTGGAAACCAGAATCCACTTGCCAAATCCTAGCAGTTCTTTGCGAGACTCAGGGTCCCAACTAGGGCGCAGGGAGAGTTTCTGCAGCATCACATAACTGAGCAGCGTGCGCAGGAGCGTGGTGAGGAGATTGCCGATGACAAGGGCCCAGACGTTGTGCAACTGCCACGCGAGCAGGATGCTCACGCCCGTGCCAACGGTCTGGGCCACGATGTCCATGAACAGCACACGAGCGACGCGCAACTCGCGTGTGCCCAGGAAGAACGCGACGGATTGAAACCCATTGACGAGCATCGCGCCCGTGGTCGCGAGCGTCACCCAGAAGAGCATGTCCACCGGATGCGTCGAATCTGCGAACAGCATCGCAAACGGATACGCAAGCAGCATCCCCAGGCCGGTAATGACGAAACTGCGCACGATCTGGACGGTCCACGCGGTGCGCAGGAACGTGAGATCGCCGCCCCTTTTGTGGTTGACGATGCTGGTGCCGATCCCCACATCGCTGAACATGTACAGGGCCTGGTTGAGTTGCGTCACTACGGCCATCGTGCCCAGCACATCGGCGGTGACAAAGCGCGCGAGGAGCACGTTGGAGACCAGTCGCATGACCTGCTGGTAGACCTGCCCGACGACGTTCCATGCTGCACCGGAGACTGCCCGGCGTGCCGTGGTATCTCCTGCTCCGCCGCCGCCTCCGGCCGCGTCCCTAGCCGCGCCCCCGCTCTGCCCTGTGGATAGAGGTGTGCTTTCGGAGCCAATCTGTGTGCCGTCGATGACGGTCACCAGCGAAACTCCCCGCGCCGCACTGCCCGATTCGCACTCAAGAGCACGGCGAGATCAAACGGGAACAGCCCTGCGGCGACTGGCAAGTGCGCGAGTTTGTTGGGCAGCGGCTTTTTGAGCACGCGGTGGAAGCGATCGAGAATCAATCCAGGCTGCATGACCCACCATCCCTTGCCGCCGATCCGTTCGCGGACGAGTGCTTGCAGCCATTGGGGGTTGTTGTCGTGCTGGCGTTTGGACCACGCACCAGCATCTTCAAGGGGCTGGCCCTCCGGACCTTTGGGCAGGTTCCACAGTTTGTCATAGACACACGCGTTGATGCGCGCACCCACCAGCAGCCGACGCGCATGCTTGAAGACCCCACTCGGGCTTTTCACGGCCTCGAAGATCTGGCTGGCGCGCTCCTCACGCACGACGCGGTCGGGATTCTGATTGGGGTTTGTGAAGAACTCGGTGATGAGCATCGCTCGGAGGAAGCCATCCTCGGTCAGCAGACCAACCGGCATCCAGATTCGCCGTACGATCTCACCACGGATCAGGTACATGCTGCCCGCGATCGTGGCTGGTCCGGTCGCACTACTCGAAGACGCCATCAGCGAGACTCGATCCAATACCGACTTTTCGCGTTTGAACGCAACATCTTTGAGCGGCCTGCCCACCGCACACCAGGCAGTGGGAACGGCATGAAGTTTGTCGAGCAGCAATCGGAAGCAATGTTCGTGGTTGAATGCGATATCGCTGTCGAGCATCAGCACCGCGTCGGCTTGCTGATCGCCGATGCGATGGATGAACTCGTTCCACGCGTTGCTCTTGCCGGCCTGAGCGAGTTCTTCGACGCGTGCCGAGACCCGTGAGCGCATCGTCTCGGGCAGTTTTGCCAGTTCATCGCGGATGGCCTGCCTCGCGACCCCCGCTGTATCGTCCTTGCAGCCATTGGGCACGACCACGAGTTCGATCAGGGCAACATGGGCGGGAGGATCAAGCAGCAGCGTCTGGGCAAAGACGCGGCGGATCGTCTCTGCGATCCGCTGCGCTTCGTTGTATGCGAGCATGCCAATGCTGATCTTCATATGCGAGTACGAGCCTCTTTCATCGTGAGCATAAGCAAGCGGGCCGCATCTTTCAGAAGCGGCCCGTTCGCAGCGTCAAAAGTTTACTGGCGGGGCGGGTTGCCCACCGATGCATCTGGCTCGGGCATGCCAAAGCCCTCGCGAATCCAGCGGTTGACGGCGGCTGCGGTGAACTCTGGCCGCCAATTGGTCCGCGTCTGCTTGCGAGCCTCTTCGAGGAACCGCTCGAGGCTTGGTTCGAGGCCCAGGCTGGCCATGTACGCGGCAACCGTGCGGTCTGCGTTGGGGAAGGAGGCTGGCGTGTTCTGAGCGCCCACTTCGTTTGAACGTTGCACCCAACTTGCGAAGTTGTAGGGTTGGTCAACGCCCTTCACGAACCACTGATTTTCAGGATTGCCCGCGCCATAGTACCGGTTGCGGGCCCACTGGCCGCCCGGGCTGTTCATGGTGTTGGAGATCTGGTTGACGAAGCCGCTTATTGGTTGTTGGAAGACGTTGTCTTGCACGACAGCGTTGCTGGGCAGGGACGTGTCGAGGCGGAAGAGGCCGCCTCGGAAGGGGCGATCCAAGACGCCGGTCCAGTTGTAGAGCAGGTTGTTGCGGATCGTGATGCCAGTGCTTGGCAACTCCGACCAGATGGCCGGCTCGGTGCCTCGGCTCGAGGTGTTGTGGGCGAGAATGTTGTGCTCGATGACGCCCGAGATGCTGCGTCCGAAGACGATGCCAAACCCGCGGGCCGCGAAGTTGGGCTGGCCAAAGACACCAACGTCTGCGGCATCCAGGATGACGTTGTACTTCATCGAGCCTGTCCAGCCCTGGCTGGGCCAACTTGCCTGCGCGTGGCCAGCGGTGATGCCCAGCGGGTTCTTGAGGGCGAGATTGTTGAAGGCGTGCATGGCCTGGCCACGCATCTGAATGCCGGTTGCTGCGGCTCGCGATGTGATGGTGTTCTTCACCACGACGTTGGTGCAGGTGCCCACCAGGTAGAAGTTGTGGTTGAAGATGGTCGAGGGGCGATTGGGCACCGTCTCGCTCCAGCCGTTATGGTCCACGATGCACTCGTCAAAGGTCAGGCCGTTGATGTTGCTGGCGAACACTGCGGAACTGTGCGTGGTGGCACCGGCATAGGCATCGACCATGACGCAGCGGCGGACGGTGATGTCGTTGAGGGTCCAGCCGTTGGGCAATTGGTCGATGGGCACCTGGAACTGCATGTGCCCGGTGTAGGAGTCGAACTTGCAATCCTCGATCAGGAAGTTTGCGCCACGGCCATAGATGAAGATCGCGCAGGGCGGGTTGTTGCCAGCATCGTTGGGAACGTAGTCCGGATCGCTAATCACGCGGGTGTGTGCCCGGAAGTTGAGGCCAATGAAGGAAAGGTTGCCCTGAATGCCATCGCCCATGATCATGACGCCGCGATCGAGTTGGCCCGTCCGCAGCAGCGGACGCTCGGGGCTGTCGCCGTAGTAGTAGATGACCATTGGCTCGGCGGCGCTGCGACCATTCTTGTCCCATGGCCCATGAACGCCGTACGGCCCAAGGACTTCGTTGGTCCAGACATCGCCTCGGCGCAGGCGCATGTGGTCGGGCATGTTGTCGCGGAGGAGTTGGTAGCCTCGCAGCAACGAGCGCACCGGCTGGTCCTGCGTCAGGCCCGAGTTGGCATCGTTGCCCAGCGAACTACTGACGAAGACTTCGCGGGTGTCGGGGCTTTTGATGACCTGGGTCCAGCCGTCGGTGACGCTGACGATGGTCGATTCGGACCAGGCGCTCTCGCCTCCTTCGTTGAGGGCCTGGATGCGATAGCGGAAGCGGCCCATGCCCGGGCTGTCCTCGAAGTCAGTCTCGTTGGCCTCAACCGTGGTGATGGTGGGCGTGCTCCAGTTGTTGTTTGTCCAGGTTGTTCGCTCGATGCGGAAGGCCTGCTCGTTGAAGGAGTTGTCGGTCCAACTCACATTCACGTCCTGCTGGTTGCCCACATCCATCGCGCCCACATTGCTCGGTGCGCCGGGCAGGGTCTCAGCGACCTGCACCGTTGTCCACTCCGTCCATTGCGAGTAGCCAGCGTTGTTGTACGCGCGAACGCGGTAGCGGAGCGTGCCAGGGCCGCAGTTGTCAAGATACCCGGTGACGTTGCTGCCCAGCAGCACACGCGCAGGGAAGGCAGGATCACGCTCGAGTTCGAAGCCCAGTTCGTTGTTGCTCGCATCACTCCACAGCACGCTGGCGCGACGGTTCTGATCGCTTGCGCCCAAGTTGCCTGGCGATGCTGGCGGGATAGTGCTGGGATCAACCGGTGCGACGGGGACGTTCACCGTCGTCCAGCCTGTGTAAGCTGATAGGCCAGCATTGTTCACAGCAGCGATGCGGTAGCGGTGCTCGCCCGAGCCAGCCTCGTCGATCTGCGTGCCCGAGTTTGCGGTCACGAGAATCGATCGGGTCGTGCCCCAGTCGTTGCCCAGGCGAGTCTGGCGCTCGATGCGGAAGCCGGTCTCGTTGTTGCTGTTGTCTGACCATGCCAGCGTGACGCGCTGGTGATCGCCCGTGTGGATCGCCGTCAGACCCGAGGGGCTGATGGGAGCGATGTCAACCACGTTTGCGATGGCCCAGCTCGTCCATTCGGACGAGCCAGTGACATTGCCCGCACGAAGGCGATACTGGAACGTGCCAGCGCCGCAGTCGTCGATAAACTGGGTCGCGTTGGCAGCAACGCGGATGCGGCTCTCGGGGAAGGCTGGCGAACGTTCGACCTCGAACCAGGCTTCGACGCTGGAAGTATCCGCCCAACTCAGGCGAGCGCGGGCATTGCTGATACCCACCGCAGCGAAACTGGTCGGCAATTCAGGAGCAGCATCCGGGCCAGGAGCGGGCGTGCCGCCGTCGTCATTGGTGTTGCTATTCGCGACCGTGACGCTTACCCAGTCAGTCGAAGGGCTGTTGCCAGAGGCACCCAAGGCGTTCAAGCGATAGCGGTGTTCGCCTATGCCTGGCACATCGATCTGCTGCTCGCGATTGGGCGTCAGCACAATGGTGACAGGTTCGGTCCAGGTGCCGCTGTCGCGGCTCTGGCGTTCGAGGCGATAGGCTGTCTCGTTGTCGGCGTTATCGCTCCAGGTCAGGCGGACGCGCTCGTTGTCATTCAAACTCTCGATGGCGAGGTTGCTGGGAGCAACTGGCGCGATATCGCTCACATTGACAGCAAGCCAACCGGTGTATCGCGACGAACCGCCCGCACCGATCGCGCGGACTCGATACTCAAATCCACCAACGCCCGAGGCATCAATGAACTCCAGTTCGCTGGCGGGGATCAGGGCTGTGCCGTCGCGCATCGCGGGGCTGCGCTCAACCTGGTACTGCGTTGCGCCCGAGACAGCCTGCCAACGCACCTTCGCGTGGCGGTTGCCCACATCGGATGCTTCCGCTCCGCTGGGCATGAATGGGGGCTCGGGCGGAGTTGGGGGAGTGATTGTGGGACCACCAGGACCCTGGGGACCACCCTGCGGATTGTTCTCGTTGGGGTTATTGGGCGGCTGGTTCGGGTTGGGGCCAGGGCCAATTGGATCGATGACGAACGCCGAAGGAGGCAGATAAAGCGTCATCCACGCCGAGAACCACGAGCGGCCGTTGGTTGAGGCGGCGGCAACGCGATACGCGTAATGCCCCGTCTGGCTGGGAACGTCGTTGAAGCGCTGCGCGTTGGCACTCAGTGTGACTTCTTCGGTGGGACCCCACGAGCCGCGACCGTCAACCTCGACGGAGCGGCGGCGCTGCACGACATATGAGGTTTCGTTGACGGCGGTGTCTTCCCATGTCAGGAAGACGCGACGACCTTCTTCAACACGGACCGAGAATCCACGGGGATCAATCAAGCCCGAGCGGGGACGGAAGCGACCAATGCCTATGCGACGCTCTGAGGCTGGTGGCGGCACGGAAGAGACGGTCGATTCGCCGTTGTAACCGTTACCACCGCTGCCCCCGTTACCGCCGTTTCCATTGGTGGGCGATGAGGGGGTTACTGGAATGTTTGGAAGGATGGGAGTACCTTCGGTCGCATTGGTATTGCGATTGGCGTTGGGTGAGAGGACACGAATCGAGCCTTGCTGGGGGCGCTGCGTGCCACGCTGATACTGGTTCACTCGCCATGGGCGGCGGACTACTTCCTGACTGTTGTCAGACAAGCCATTGCTCTGCTGCGCGAGGACAGTGGACGCGGAAACGCCCAGAGCGAACGCGGCGGCGGAGACGATGAGCAAACGAGTCGACGACATCAGCAGCCCTCCAGGCGTAAAGATTCCTGCGCTGCTTGTAATATCGAATAGCCTGCGTCTTTGCCTATTGACTTGGTACAGGTTCACCATCTTCTCATCGTCAAGAGACCGACTGTACTGTTTCGCCCCGCACATGCGTCTTCCCCCTTGCAATTGGCTCGGGGCCAGCGTCTTCAGGAACCGTCCCAAAAGCGACAACTACCCCTTGAGCAGCGTACATGGGTGGGCATTGGTTGTCGTTGGGCAAGGACCGATACGTCAATGCTTGAGCGCATGTTTGTGGACCTTGGGCGCGGAATCTCGCGCGCCGGAGGATGTTCGGGTCTTCTTAACGCAGTTCGCGCAGTGACCGAACAAAGTCAGATCATGGCTTGTGACCTCAAAGCCCTTGGGGGTCAGTTCGTCAAAGTGTCCGCAGCAGCCATCGAGTTCGTAGACCTTATCGCAGGCCTTGCAGAGAAAGTGGTGGTGATGGCCCTTGCCGGCTAGTTCGTATCGAGGGGATTCGCCCGGTATGTCAACGGTGAGGATTTCTCCGGCTTGCACCAGCAACTTGAGCGTGCGATAGACCGTGGCAAGGCCCAGCCCCTGAGCCCCTCCCGCTGCGGATTCGAGAATCTCCCTGGGACCAACGGGTGCTTTCGCGGCGGCGATGGCATCGCGGATGGCTTCACGCTGACGGGTCTTGCGGGCGGGCTCTGGCATGGGTAGATCGACGGAGCGATGGATGGCAAGCAGGCCGGTCGCTGGTTGCTAGTTGGTGGGCGTGGAAGTTGTTGTAGGGGTTGGTGTTGTAGAGGGCTTGGAAGGATCGTTGGATTCTGATGTCTTCTTCGCGGGGCCAACCGGCTTCCAGTTCAGGCGTTCCTTCACAGCATCAAACGAAAACGCGTCGGAGGCGTTGGAATCATCGGCGATCTCGCTGAGTTCTGCGACCGTCAGTCGCATGGAGGCCGTCGCTGGGCGTGAACGGAGGTCTTCCTGTGTGAAGGGACGCATGCCATTGATCTGGAAGATCACCACTGTCCGATCAGGCTTGGACCCGGCACCGCCGGTTCGAAGCGCCTGATTCTCGGTTGAGGCTTGGGTCAGTGCTCCCAGAATGCCGCCAATGCGGATGACCTCATCACGTACCTGATCAGAGTTTGCGAGGCCCAAGCGAGAATCGGCGGTCTTACGACTGAACTCGAGGTTGCGGGAAACGCTGACGCGAGAGGCCGAGGGATCCGTGATTGACGCGTTGATCTCGGCGGCGAGCACGTCCAGACCCTCGCTCGCGGCCTTGGCCTGAAACTCAGCAATGCGCTGGGTGGCTAGTTCATAGCCATGCTGCTCGCGAAGGTGGCGGACGACCTGATCGCGGACTTCATCGACCGAGTCGGGAGCGCTTGCCTTGCGTGCGCTGGTGACGAGCAGGTAGTATCGATTGCCAGCGTCATCGATGAGTGACGACTCAAAGGGAACACCCACCTGCAAGCCCAGCGTGCTGTCGTCACTGAGTTCGTAGGCCTGGGCCAGCAATGCTGAGAGCGGGAAGTCGCGAGAGCCCGCGTTGAACTGGGCTCGACCGATGTCGGGCAGATTGCCCGCATCGCGCACGCGTAGCCACGACGTGGTACGGGATTGCACGGTGGGGGTTGGAATGTTGAACTTGAGCGCTGCGAGCACAGTTTCGCTCATGGCCTGTGCGTAGGTGGCCATGGGTGCGCGGGTCGATGCCCAGTCGGCGGACAGTTGCTTCACACCCTGGATAACTTGGATGCGGCGAAGATCGGCGCGGACGCGAGCCTTCCAGGCGCGGTCGACTTCCGCGAGTGCTTCCGTCACGCGTGCGGACTTGAGGTCCGCCTCGACGTTGACCTTTTCGGCTTCGATCGTGCCCGGGAAACGGGCCCGGTTCTGTTGCCAGTGCTTGCTGACATCCTTCAGATCAAGCGTGATGGCGTTTGCGATGCTCTCTCGGTTCACCTCGATCCATTCGAGGCGAACGCTGATTGGCTGCTGATAGCCGATGCCGGTCTCGCCATCGCCTGGAACGAAATTCTTGAACTGATCAAACTGGGCGAGAATCTGCTCGGCGGTTGGCGCAAAGGTGGGCTCGGCGAGGGTTGCGCCGGGAATGGCCAGAGCATCGACGATCACGACATCGCTCGCGCCGCGCGAGGCGTTGATATAGCGTCGGTCAGAGAGGCGGCCTGCGGAGAGATAGGTATTCTGCAGGCGGATGATACCGCGCAGTTTCGCGAGCGCGATCTCAACCTCGGGAATCTGGAGGCGTGCATTGCCCGCGGCTCTGGGAATACCCTCGATCATTTGCTGGTTGAGTTGACTGGCGATGCCATCGACATCGCTCTGGGTCAGGCGCTGCATGTTCTGCTGCACGAAGAAGTTCAGAAAGTCGGGATTGCGCCGGACCATCTCGAACATCTGGGGCTGGTTCTGCCTCAGGTCCTGGATGGTTCGATCACGAATAACTACCGGGACCATGCTGCGGGCGATATCGGTGAGTGATTCGCGCCCGTCCAACTCATTGCCGACGAGGCCACCACGCTCTGCCTCACGCGTGAGCATGAGCCAGTGCAGGCCGTCCTGAATGCCAAGGTTGTTCTCGACGAGGTTGCCCGCGAGCATCTTGACAGCTTCGAGTTCGGCGGCGGCGTGCATCCCTTCATTGACACGAACCTTCTCACCCAGCAGCGTGCCCTCGACCTGCTTGAGCGGGTCGGGCTGGAACATAGATGAGGAGCCCGTCATGAGGAACGACACCATCAGGAAGGACCCGAAGAGTGCGAGGAACCAGTTGCGGTACTTGCGGAGAACCTTGGTCATGGACCCACAGGATAGGAGCGAGGCAGCCGCTTAGGAAGCGGGAAACAAGGAAGCGTTGGGAAGCAACTGGCAGGCATCGCCCCGTTGCAAGACGTGCTGGTAGCCGTCGTGCATGCTGGCACTGCCTGCTTGACCATCTTTTCGGAGGGCGTACAAGGTGACGTTGAAGACCGGGCGGCCCATCGCGTCGAGCAGGCGGGGCTCTCGAGTCAGGCGGGCGATCCGTTCCAGAACGCGCAGGCAGGCCTGGGTGGGATCGAGTCCTTCTTCCATTCGTCGCACGACATCGAATGCTGCGCAGGTTTGCAGCGTCGCTTCGCCCCGCCCGGTTGCGCCAGCGCTGCCTACGGCGTTATCAATATAAATACCCGCGACAATGACTGGGGTATCACCTACGCGCCCGGGAATCTTGTAGGACAGGCCACTGGTGCTGGTGGAAGCGTACAGGTCGCCTGCGCTGTCGAGGCCCGAGAGGTGGATGGTGCCGTAGGTGAAGGGAACTTTCGGGGCGAGGTTTGACCTACTGGGCGGGGGAACATCAGCGCGCGGAAGGTCGGTTGGAGGCTTGCCTGGTGTGGGGTTTAACTTGTGGCCTGCCCAACGCGCGGTGTCGAAGGGCTGTTCGTGCTGGTCGCTGTGGGCGCTCGTGTTGCCATTGCCCGATCCGGGCGCGTCGATGGCACCGATCCATGCGTCACGCGTTGAAAGGCTGGCTTTCCAATCCAACCATGCCTTGCGCGAGGCTGGCGAGCAGAGGTCTTCGTGTGTGAAGCCCAGTTGCTTTGCAAATCGGGCCGCGCCCTCGCCCACCAGCAAGGCATGATCGGTGCGTCGCAGGACTTCGAGCGCGACAGCGCTGGCGTATCGATAGCCTCGCAGCCCAGCAACCGCGCCCGCCTTGTGGCGGGGGCCGTCCATAACGCTCGCGTCGAGTTCTACCTCGCCATCCTCGTTGGGAAGACCGCCAAAGCCGACGGACATTTCCTCGGGATCATCTTCGACCAGGGCGATCCCCTTGACGATGGCATCGAGGAGGGGCATGCCCGAAGCGTGCAACGAAGTTGCCAGTGTCGTTGCTGGCTTGGCGTTCCAGGACGCGATAAGCACGGGAGAAGTCATTGTGAGAGCGTAGCTGGCAATTCGCAAGGCCAGCCCTCAGAGAGAGAAGGCGTGATGCGACCATGTGATCGCGTACTGCGCACGAAGTGTGAACTCTGAAGTGATGGGATGGATTGTCAGTCAGGACCTAGCGAACAGACGAGCATGGATCTCACACCACCTGCAACATGCCCATGACTTTCTTGACAATCGCCTGGTGGTCCAGCCCGCACATCGAGAGAATCTCTTCGGGCGTGCGGCAACTCTTGGGGATGCGCCGGACGTGCATCTGTTCGAGGTGGAAGCCATCGCCGGCTTCGAGGATGGCGTCGGCGATCGCGCTGCCGATACCTCCGCCGAAGTTATCTTCGACGCTGACGACCAGGCCCCCATTGCTGGAAACGAGGTCAAGCAAGCCTTCGTTGTCGAAGGGCAGGCTGTACAGATCGACGAGCGTCGCGGAGATACCGGCCTTGTCCAATGTGTCGATGGCCTTGTTGGCCTCATGGACCATTGCGCCGGCGGCGCAGATCAGGATATCGCGGCCCTCGGCGAGGGTTTCAAAGCCGCCCAGGTTGAAGACCTGATCATCGCTATAGAGGAACTCGTGCTCGGGGCGCAGCGTCCGCATGTACACCACGCCCTCGTACTCCGCCATGGTCTGCGTGAGTGAATAGGCCGCGAAGGCATCGCTGGGCTGAAGGATGTAGCAGCCCGGATTGCCGCGATGATCCTTCATCGTGCTGAAACTGCGGAACCACGAGACATCGGGAAGGCTCATCTGGCTGGGGCCGTCGGCGGCGAGCGTGATGCCGCTGTGGCTGCCAACGATCTTGAGATTCGCGCCGCTGTAGATCGCCATTTCGATCTGGTCGTAGGCGCGGGTGATGAACTTGCTGAAACTTGAACAGAAGGGAATCTTGCCCGCGGCGGAGAGGCCCACAGCGACGCTGAACATGTTCTGTTCGGCGATCTTGCATTCGATGAAGCGGCTGCTGGTGGAGGCATCCTTCTTCACGGTTTCGGCAAAGGTGCTGTTGGAGACATCGGCATCCAGCGCGATGACGTCGGGGTTGGCCTTGCACAACTCACGCAGGGCGATGCCATAGGCGCGACGAGTGGCAAAGGTGCCGCTCTGATAGACCGCTTCCATGTCCAACTTCTTCATGGCTTCGTGCAGCGTTGCGATCTCGGTGGTGCGTTCGGGCTTTTCCTTGGCCTGGGCAGGCGGCTGGATCGTGAAACTGTCGGTATTACTGAGCGAAGTGGTGAGCTCGACGCGGCGCGATTCGAGTTCGGTGATCGCCTTCTTGAGTTGATCGCCCGTGGGTGGCTTGCCGTGCCAGCCGCCACCCTGGATGCTGGGTGAGCCCCATCCCTTGATGGTCTTGGCGACGATCGCCATGGGCTTGCCGGACTTTTCGGTGCTTGACTCTGCGAAGGCATCGAAGGCCTTCTTGATCTGCGTGGGGTTGTGCCCGTCGATGACGACGACATCAAACCCAATTGCATCGAGGCGTTTAACCATGTTGTCGGGGCTTTGCTGGGCGCTGACGCGATCGGCCTGACCATATTCATTGCAGTTGAAGATGGGCAGAATGTTCTTTAACTTGCGATCGATGATGAAGTCAAGCGCCTCGGTGATCTGTCCCTCGCGGGATTCACCGTCGCCCACGATGCAGTACACGCGACGGTCGATGCCATCGAGGCGTGCGGCCTCTGCCACGCCCGCGGCGGCGGACAAGCCCTGACCCAGACTGCCCGTGGCAGCATCAAAGAATGGGAAGCCTTCCATGGGATTGGGATGACCATCGAGAACGCTGGAGGCTGCGCGGAGCGTCTTGAGGTCTTCGACCTTCAGTTTGACGCGCTTGGCAGGATCCTTGCCGACCATCACGCCAAGTTTCGCGCAAGCCGCGTAGACCGCAGGTACGGCGTGCCCTTCGGAAAGCATGAGTCGATCGCTGGTGGGATAGTCGGGGTGGTCGGGGCTCCAACGCATGGAGTTGAAGAGCAGCACCGTGACGAGGTGCCCGATGCTGCTGGAACTGGTGGGGTGGCCACTGCCAGCGGCGGCGCACATTTCGAGGCTCAGGCGGTCGATTTCAATGGCTTGGGCGTGAACAACGGCGTCGAACGACATGAGGGGCCTCCGGGGCAGGTGGGTGAAGTTCGGACAAACAAACCCAAAACGAAAACCGGGCACGGCCTATTGCAGCCGCTGGGGAGCCGCTTCCACTGCGGGAGGCCTCCCCGGACAACAAACACGGGTCGGAACGAAAGTCCACGACCACGAATCATTGTGAAACGCCCGGACGAACGGGCAGAGCGTAGCGCGTTTGGGGACGATTTGGCATGGCTCCCTCGGAAAATCTTGGGGGGTATATGAGGGTCAGACACGAAAAAATCTGAGAAAAGCAATGCATCGAGTAAACGATGTTCACTGAACAGTGTATACTGAGTGAACATCGTTCATTGATCGGCATCGTTTTTGCTCGTCCCCTCTCGTTACCTCTCATGGCTTCTCGATCTGCGCAATCCCGTACTCCTGATCGCACTATCCATCGTCCTGCTTCCTCATCGGGCAGTCGCAGCCGTGCTGGGTCTATGCAGGAAGTCACGCACATCGAGCCTATTTCCCCCGCGTTGCAGCGACGCATGCGGGACAACGCGGCGGCGGCAAGCCGGATCGTGGCAGCGGCTCGGAAGTTGTTTCTCAAGTATGGGTTCGAGAATGTGTCGATGCGTCAAATCGCGTCGGCGGCGAAGTACACGCCTGGGGCGCTGTATGTCCACTTCAAGGACAAGATTGAATTGATTTTCACAATGATGCAGCAGGACTTCCAGGTCTTTGATTCCAGTCTTCACGAGACCAACCGGATTGCCGATCCCGTGCAGCGTCTGCGTCAGTTGGGTCGTGGATATGTTCGTTTCGCCCTCGAACACCCGCACCATTACAAACTGATGTTCATGACCGAGCCACCCGACCTGAGTTCCAAGGGGGACAACACTGAGAATTGCATCCACGCAAACTCCGACAGAGAGGGATACAACACTTGCCGGCTCACTGTTGCGGATTGCATCCAGCAAGGCCGTTTGGCCCCGCATCTGATCGATGTCGAAGTAGTTTCGCAAGCGACCTGGGGCTGCGTCCATGGAATCGTCAGTCTGTATATCACCCACGGCAAGATGCCCTGGGCGCGGTTTACCGATCCGCTCGCCTCAGCGTACACCGCGATTGACATTCATATCTCGGGAATGACCCGCGGCGCGAGGGTTCCTACTCCGGTCATTGACGAAAGGAGCACGCCATGATGCGCATCGCGATACGCATGATCATGGGCGATAGCTTGAAGTTTGCTGGCTTGTTGGTCGGTCTGACCTTCGCCGCGATGCTGATTACCCAGCAGGCATCGATCTTCATGGGCTACGTGCAGCGCATGAGCAGTTTCATCGACGACACGCCACACGCGGATGTCTTCGTGATGGATCCGGAAGTCGAGTATACCGAAGATCCCAAGCCGATGCGTGACACGATGCTGCAGCGAGTGCGAGGCATCGAAGGAGTGGCGTGGGCGGTGCCGATGTATCGCAGCGGGTTGCTGGTGCAAGGCGCGGGTGGACGCCAGGTTTTCTCGAACGTGATAGGCGTGGATGACGCAACGCTGCTGGGTGCGCCGGTTGACATGGTCGAGGGCGATGTCGAGCGACTCCGCGAATCCGACAGCGTCATTGTCGATTTTTCGGCCGCGAAGGGCGATCTTGCCGTGGTGCTTCCCGATGGCAGCAAGCGCCCGTTGCAGGTGGGCGATCAACTCTCCATCAACGACCGCTTCGCGCGAGTCGTGGGCGTCTGCAAGACCAAGGAAGCCTTCTACTGGGCTCCGGTCATCTATACAACCTACGGGCGAGCGTTGACGTATGCTCCGCCCCAGCGAAAGTTACTGACCTATGTGCTCGTTGGTGTTGCGAGCAAGTCACAAATTCCCGAGGTAGCCGCCCGAATTCACGACCTGACGGGCATGGCCGCTCGGACTCGCGGAGACTTCTCGAAGTTGACGACGTGGTATACGCTGATCAAGACGGGCATTCTGGTGAACTTCGGCATGACGGTCGCGCTGGGCTTTGTCATCGGGCTTCTAGTCTGCGGGCAGACGTTCTTCAACTTCATCGTTGACAACACCCGCTACTTCGGCGCACTCAAGGCGCTGGGCCTGAGCAACTGGCGTCTGATGCGAATGATCGCGATGCAGGTCCTGGTCGTCGGCTGCCTGGGCTTTGGGCTAGGAGCAGGTTTCGCGGCCCTTTCCGGGGGCATGATGAAGTCCGTCGGCGTGGGGTTCTACATGCCCTGGCAACTGCTCGTCGGGGCGGGCGTTGGTGTCCTGGGCATCTGCCTGGTCGCGGCGGCATTGCCCACGATTCGTGTCATGCGACTGGAACCCGCAGTGGTCTTCAAGTCTTGAATTACTCAACAAACAACAAACTGAGAACAGTTTGCAAAGCCAGCATCGTGCAACAGTCGCAGCCAGACATCAACAAAAACACGAAACATGCACGAGAGCAAACACGACACCGCCGCTCGATCACAGCTTTGTATCGTTCTACACCGCTCTGGTTTCTGGCTCTGGTTTCCGTAGGCTTTGAAGTTGTCCAGATGTGAAATCTCGACAGAGTTCTGATCCAACCTCGACATCCAATCGAACCAAGTTTACTAATGCTCACCGCAACGTCTCCCAAACCCGTTTCCTTTGTTTCCGGTCCTGGCGAGATCGCCGTGCGCTGTACGGGCGTGACCAAGACTTACGGCAAGGGCGACAGCGCCGTACGTGCTCTGCGAGGTGTTGATGTCGATGTGCATAAGGGCGAACTGCTCATGCTCGTCGGCCCCAGCGGCTGCGGCAAGACCACGCTCATCAGTGTCGTCGCGGGTGTGCTTGATCGCGACGGCGGCGATTGCACCGTCCTCGACAAGGACTTTGCGAAGATGAGCGCGAGCCAAAGGGCAGCGTTCCGTGCCGTCAATGTCGGCTTTGTCTTTCAGGCGTTCAATCTCATTCCCACGCTCACGATTGCGGAGAATGTCGCCGTGCCGCTGCTGATTCAGGGCCAGAGTCGCAGCAAAGCCATCAGCCGTGCCAAGGAGGTCCTGGGCCTTGTGGGCCTGGGCACGCGGACCAACGACGAGCCGCGACGACTCTCGGGTGGCCAGCAGCAGCGTGTGGCAATCGCCCGCGCGATCGTGCATAAGCCCAAGTTGCTCGTCTGCGACGAACCCACCAGCGCGCTCGACCATGTCACTGGTCAGAAAGTGATGGAGTTGCTGCGAGGCGTCGCTACTGGCGAGGAACTATCCATGGTGGTCGTGACGCACGACCAGCGCATCTTCGAGTTTGCGGATCGCGTCGCAGAGATGGACGATGGCCACATCGTCCGCATCACCAAGGGGTTGGGCAATCGCCTCTCGACCGCACACGATCAATCCAAGTAGATCACGTCCAAGTTTTGCGTCGCCCAGTCACTCACAAGCCCGTCCCACCCGCTCACCGGAGCCCATCATGATCCGCACCATCCTCATCCCGCTGCTCGCCGTCGTCGGCATCGTCTTCGCCGCCATCACTGTCGTTCGTGGCTCGATCCCGCCCACGGCGCAGCCACCTGTGATCGAGCCGCCCAGGCCTCCATACGCTGCCTTTGTCGCGGGCGCGGGATTGATCGAGGCGGCGAGCGAGAACATCGCAATTGGTGCGCCGGTGGGCGCGCTGGTCCGCAAGTTGTACGTCAATGTTGGTGATGCCATCAAGCAGGGCGACCCGCTCTTCATGCTTGATACCCGCGAGCTTGAGGCCGAGTTGCTGGTGCGTCGGGCAAACCTTCGCCTTGCACAGCAGCAGTTGGCCCGACTTGAGGCGGGCACACGTCCGGAGCAGATTCCCCCCCAGCGAGCACGAGTCACCGAAGCCGAGAGCCAGATTCGTAGCAGCGAGTCCGCGATCGTGGATGCCGAGGCTCAGTTGAACGATGCTCAGGCCCAGTTGGTGCGTGCCCAGGGAATGACCGACGCACGGGCTCTGTCCGCAGAAGAAACCGCTCGCCGCGGTTTCTCCGTGAACGCGGCTCAAGCTCGACTGGACGCGGCCAAGGCAAACACTGAGACATCACGAGCACGATTGCTTGAGGCAAAGGCCGACCTCGCGCTGCTCGAAGCGGGCACGTGGAGCGTGGACATCGAGGTTGCAAAGGTGCAAGTGCAGCAAGCCCAGGCGACCATCGACTCCCAGCAGATCGAGATCGATCGACGCACCGTCAAGAGCCCGGTGGATGGCAAGGTCCTGCAGAAGAACGTGCGCGAGGGAGAATTTGCCCAGGCGGGTGCATTGATTACGCCGCTGATGCTGGTAGGTCAGATCGTGCCCCTCCATGTGCGAGTTGACATCGATGAGTATGAGGCGTGGCGCGTCAAGGCGGGCAGCAAGGCCCGCGCCTTCGCGCGCGGCAACAAGGAGATCGCCACGGATATCGAGTTCGTGCGGTTTGAGCCCTACATCGTCCCCAAGCGGAGCCTGACCGGCGCGAGCACGGAACGGGTTGATACGCGAGTTCTCCAGGTCATCTTCCGATTCGATCCCAAGGATCTTCCACTGTTTGTGGGGCAGCAGGTGGATGTCTACATCGAGGCAGAGTCGGTGCGTCGCGCAAGTCCCGCGCCCGTGGAGGGGGATGCTGCGACCAAAGGTGGTTCGTGAGCATCCCATCTTGGCGCGATGATACTTACTGTTCATTCTGATTCGTGCTCAGTCCAAAGTCGCGCTGCTTCTCTCAAACTCTTGTGACCTCTCGTTCTACGCTTGAACTCTTATTCTCTACTCGCCTTGTCGATGAAGGAATGCATGATGCCCTCTGATTGTCGCATGATCCGTTCGACCTCGTCGCTGGTGTTGCTGGCCGGTGTTGCCGTTACACTTATCGCGGGTTGCAAGGCTGTCGGCCCGGACTACAAGTCGCCGCAACTTCCAATGCCCAGCGACTTCGTGGGCTTGAATGGTCCGGGGACGATGAGCGGGCTGGAGACCAACGCCGATCCACTTGCGCCCAACGCGATTGCGAGTTGGTGGACGACCTTCAACGATCCCACGCTCGCCTCGCTCGTGGATCGTGCCGTGACGGGCAACCTCGATCTGAGGCTTGCCGAAGCACGCATGCGCGAGGCACGGGCGCAGCGAGGCATCGAGAACTCGCGACGCTTCCCCTCCGTCGATGCGGTTGGTGATGTCAACAGAGGCAGAGAGAGCAAGAACCTGGGCATCCAGGGCGGTGGCCTCGACGACCGCAACTTTTTCAGCGCAGGCGTTGATGCCAGTTGGGAACTGGATGTCTTTGGTGGCATTCGACGAAGCGTCGAGGCCAGCACCGCCGACCTGATGGCTGCCCAGGAAGACAAGCGCAGTGTGCTCGTGAGCCTAGCGGCGGAAGTCGCCCTCAACTACATCGAACTTCGTCAGTTCCAGCAGCGTCGCCTCGTCTCTGACAACAGCATCAAGACACAGCGTGACACGGTCGAACTCACGCGATCACGCCTCGAAGCTGGTCTGGCTGCGGAACTCGAAGTTGCACAGTCGCAGGCGCAACTTGCCACCCGCATCAGCCAGCGCCCGCCCCTGCTCACGGGCGAACGAGCAGCCATGTATCGGCTTGCTGTGCTTCTGGGCCAGCATCCCGGCTCGCTTATCCAGGAACTGGCGACGGACACCACCAGCGCCAATGCCACGAGCAGTGCGTCCATCCCCAAGACAACCACGCCCATCGCCTCTGGCCTTCCCAGCGACCTGCTGAGGCGGCGTCCTGACCTGCGCCGCGCTGAACGGCAGATCGCCAGTGCGACAGCGCGGATCGGCGTTGCGACTTCCGACCTGTTCCCCAAGTTCAGCCTGACTGGTTCGTTCGGGTTGCAGAGCGAGGAACTCGACTCGTTCCTGGATATCAACAGCCGTACCTGGAGCATTGGCCCGTCGGTGCGATGGAACATCTTCGACATGGATCGCATCCATCGAACTATTGAAGTAGCGACCGAACGCGAGCAGCAAGCCCTGATCGTCTATGAGCAGACGGTGCTCACGGCCCTCGAAGATGTTGAGAACGCGTTGGTGCGATTGACCAATGAGCAGGATCGCAACGTTGCCCTGCGCGATGCTGTCACCTCAAACCGGCGCGCGGTCGAACTCGCCGACGAACGCTATCGCTCGGGCGTTGGAGACTTCCTCGACGTGCTCGATGGCCAGCGACTGCTCTATGACAGCGAGGACGCACTGGTCGCAAGCGACGCGGAAGTGACCAGGGCTGTCGTGACGCTCTATCGCGCGCTTGGTGGCGGATGGCAGGAGCAATCGCCACAGAGCGAAGCACAGGATGCTAATCATGCTCAGCCGAGCGTCGTTCAATAGACGTTGATAAGCTAGTGACAAGACAGCGATAAACAGCCAGAATCACGTCTTTTTCGCAGCGATTACGACGCGACGCTTCATGTCGCTTACCCATGTTCCGCCAGACTTCTCGATGGTGATCGCGAAGGCCGCGGCCTGCTGCACCTCGATGGCTGGCGCGATGGGTACGATCAGATCGGACTTGCCGATCATGTCGATGCCGCCCGTGAAGACGCCTCCGGAGATTCGCATGGATTGCCCCGACTCGTCGGCGAGGCCACGCTTATCGATGATCCACAATTGGTACTGCTCACCAGGATTCAGGGCGGGCAG
The DNA here is from genome assembly GCA_964425995.1 of uncultured Phycisphaeraceae bacterium. GTDB lineage: Bacteria > Planctomycetota > Phycisphaerae > Phycisphaerales > UBA1924 > BJHL01. The sequence goes on along the minus strand of CAYRPC010000008.1, from coordinate 13,189 downwards.
GTTCTTGAACTTCATCACGCCGGTCTGGGTGGATTCGTTCCACAGCACCTCGCCCAAGACACCAGGAATCTCCGGCTTGTCCCAGTCGCTCCACGCCATCGTGGTGGTGCCTGGCATGGCGGCGATTGCGTTCGCTACATCTCGTGCATTGAGCTTGGCGGTTGGCGTGGTGGGCTGACCCAAGCCGCCACTATTGCCACCCGTCCATGCAACCGCCGCAAACGCCAAGGAAGCGGCGGCAACAAGCCAGGGAGCAAAGCGCAGCAGTGAACGGCGAGCGTCACCCCCGACAACCCGCTGCTTGAACTCATCCGCAGTCACGAGGGTTTCACGAATCTGCGGTGCGTTTGTATTTGGATTATTGACCCCGGCATAACCAACCATGGGGTTGGGCACGACCTGTTGTCCAAATCGCGAGCGAGCCGTGGTCTCTTCAGACCATTGCACGCCGGATCGCAAGAGACGCTCGTAGACCCTGTTGGGCAAGGGTTCGATCAAGTGAGGATCAAGCGTCGCGAGTTCGAGCGTCGCTGCTGCCAAGTCATACTCAGAGTGCGGCTCGTTTGCCTCGCTTGAGTATTGCTGAAGTTCCGTCTGCTCTTCGGGTAGAAGATCGCCCAGAGCGCGACCTGCCAGCAGCTCGTGCAAGCGATGATCGCCATCGAATCGATGGTCTGAGGACGCGTCGTTTCCTGCGGGATGGAAGGTGTTCATGCGACACCTCCATTACTGTCAACGCCCGACTTGCCAGCCCCATTGCGGACCGCTCCATCCTGCAGCGGTTCACCGACTCCAAGCATTTCGCGAAGTTTGATCAGCCCGCGCCGGGCGTGAGTCTTGACGGTTCCCAGGGGTAGACCCGTCGAGCGAGCGATCAGCTCGTGCGACAGCCCTTCGTACACCGAAAGTCGAAGCACGCGCTGCTGCTCGTTGGTCAGTTGCGTCAGTGCCTGCTCGGCTCGCGAAGCCTCTTCAACGACAAAGGTTCGATCGGTCGCGACACTCGCGGCGGATGGCGATGTGTCCTCAAACAACTGCTGCTTGATGGGTTGACGCGAGACGCGACGACGACGATCAATCAGGCGTCGGCGAGCGATGGTCGCGACGAACGCAGTCTCTGAAGCGATGGTCGGGTCATACTTGTGCCCGTGCTTCCACAACTCGGTGAAAATCTCGTGTACCGCGTCCTCGGACTCGTTCTCGGGAAGGCCCACGCGCCGCGAGAGCGTCCATATGAGTCCGCCAAAGCGAGCGATGCACTCACGCACGGCATCGGCTTCGCCGCGACTCACGCGATGGAGGAGATAGTCCGCGATAGGGAAGTTCTCCGAGAATTGCGGGCGAGCCACGCGGCCCACGCCAATGGGAAAAAGTCGCACACGGGCCAACTTTGATGCCGCTGCACGCCTGGTGGTCGCTGGCGATATCGCTGAAGCCCATAGACTGTAGCCGCAGATGATGCCATGGCAAGCACCGTGGGGCGCAGCCTTTCGTTCAACGATCACGCGATGGAGCGGGGTGCGGCGATTCATGATGATTCACGGAGATTCAAGGCAATTCACGGACATTGACAATCGACTGGGCCGACATGCTTGGTTGTCGGGGGGGGGTCGCAGACCGAGTACAGATTTTGTATTTTGATTCTGTGGAGAATGCACCCGCATTGCTTACGCGACGCGGGCACGTTTGGATGAGGAAACAAAGAACAGTGACCAGAACAGGGGATTGCCACACTCTGAATGCTGTCAGAATCTGAGCAACCAGCACAAACCTGAGTGCTTTACAGGACGTGGGCCCGACGTCCCCCGCGCCCCCCAGATAACGACATGAGCATTACTTGGGCATCAGCACGGTGTCGATCACATGAATCACGCCGTTGCTGGTGTCGATGTCTGCGGCCGTCACGGTTGAGTTGCCCACGAGAACCTTGCCACCCTCGCTCTTGGTCGTCAGGTCCTGGCCCGCCAGGGTCTTGACGGTTGCGCCCTTCGCGGCGGTGTCTGAAAAGACCCGACCATTGATCACATGAAACTTCAGAATCTTGGCCAGCGTCTCGCGACCTTCGGGCTTGAGCAGGCTGTCGACGGTTTCCTTGGGGAGTTTCGCGAAGGCCTCGTCGGTGGGTGCGAAGACCGTGAAGGGGCCTTCGCCGGTCAGGGCAGTCACGAGGTCGGCGGTCTCTAGCAGTTTCGCCAGGGTCTTGAAGTTGCCGTTTGCCAGAGCGGTCTCGACGATGTTCTTGTCGCTGGGCAGGATCACACTATCGATAACATGGATCACGCCATTGGTGGCGATGATGTCGGTCTTGGTGACCTTTGCGCCATCAACCATCACGCCGCCGCTTGTCTTGAGGTCCACGCGCTGGCCGTTGAGCGTGGCAACGCTGCCAGCCTTGACATCCTTCGCGAGCACGTTGCCGGAAACGACATGATACTTCAGGATGGCCACGAGCATTGCCTTGTTCTCAGGCTTAAGCAACGTCTCGACCGTGCCTTTGGGCAGTTTCGCGAACGCTTCGTCGGTGGGCGCGAAGACGGTGAAGGGGCCCTTGCCCTTGAGGGCGTCCACAAGGTCCGCAGCGCCCAGGGCCGCCGCGAGGGTCTTGAACGAACCAGCGGCGACTGCGGTGTCGACGATGTCCATGGTCGCCTTGTCGGCATCATGGGAAACAAGCGTCAACTGCGCTTCGACATGCTTCTCGCCGCAGTCGTTCTTCGTGACCTGCTGGGACGAACTGCACTGGGCGGCTGCCTGGCCCGCGACCAACGCGAGCACCGAGACGAACGAGAGACCGACAATCTTTGCAACTTTCATAAAAACTCCTGAGCACGAGTGGCTCGATTGATGGCCCTGCCCGCACCGCGCGGGTGACCACTGCTTGGCGATATCGCCAAGCTCACCAGACGCGAGGCCGACATAGGCCCACTTGTCGTTTGAAACGCCAGGGTGAAGTGTTTTTGCTACGAACCAGGTTCAAAAACGGATTCGCGCGAACTGGCAGGATTGGGGCCAAAATAAGAATGCCAGCCCGTGCAAGGCTGGCATTCCGGGGATTCCACTTGAAAAAACCTAATCTGGTGATGCATCAGTTGACGTCGAGGACAACTCTTACATCATCTCCATCATCGCAAACATGTTACCTTGCGATCACGATCTCAACGCGACGGCTCGCGGCTTTGCTGCTCTTGGGCTTGCTGCTGCCATAACCAATTGATTCAATTGATGAGGTGGAGACCCCGGCCTTGGCGAGGTAGCTCTTGACAGCGTCGGAGCGGGCCTGGCTGAGCGCGTCGTTGTTGGGCCACTTGCTGCGCTTGATGGGGTCGTTGTCGGTGTGCCCTTCGACGCGGATCGTCGCGCCGCGATGCTTGCTGCGAATCTCGCGGGCGATGCGATCAAGTTGCTTCCTTGCACTTTCTTTGATCGTGGTCTTGCCCGAGTCAAACAGCACGTTGCCCGCGAGCGTCGCGACCAGATCACCGTTGGGCTGCTGCACAAAGCCGCCCCCGTCGTCGATTGTTGGATTGGGATACGCCACGGGTCCTGGCGAATAGTTCGGCGCTGGCGGGGTTGTGACGATGGGCACGCCCGAGGGCGTGCTGCTGGCCAGGCGTGTTTCGAGATCGGCGATCCGCGCATCCTTATCGCGCGTGCTCTGCTCGAGCGTGGCGTTGCGTTCACGCAGTTCCGCAGATTCCTGCATCGCAAGATCTGTCTGCTTCTTGTTGTTGCTGCAACCACCCAGGAATAGCGTTGCAGCTGCAACGCACGCGAGCCCGAGGCCCGACTTCCGCAATCCCTTGCTCTTCGTCAACATGTGCAATCCCTTTCTGAGCCGGCCCTGTCTTTGAACCTCTTTGAACATCCACATTCGAGGGGTGTTGGGGCTGGCGGCTCATCCATGAGTCCTATGCCAAGGGAGTGCGCCGGCTTCCAGCCGGACCCGCCATCCATGGCAAGTTGACTATATCGACCCTCCTCGCGCAGTTTCGACAATCCTCGCATCAAAAGTTGGTAGTTCTTTGCGCGGCCCATGCAAGGCTAGTACTAAGCCAATACCAGGCCTGCGCATGGCAAGCATCCAGCCCCTGATCTGGGTTTACTTGGGAGTGTTGGCCTTGCCCGTCACGGAGCCAGTCTGGGAGCCAGTCTGGGAGCCACTTAGGGAATAGACAAGCGTGAAAGGACCCTGCCCAACCAGCAGCCGGTTGTCTAGCACCCCAATCGTGTCGGGGGCCTCGAACAGCACTAGCCGATCCTTGCCCACCAGGCGGGCACTGCCGGTCTCAAACCGCAGCACGCGCGTGGCGTTCATCACTTCGCCCGTATCCAGTTGCTCGCGGTCGCCCGCCTCCAAGACCAGAACCTGCCCCTCGCAGACCACGCCCGGCTCGAGTTGGCCAGGCGAGTCGACCGCGTCGGCCCCGACCAGTTTGCCCGACGCGCTCACCATAGCGACTCCCGCGCTGGACGAAAGAATCAGGCGATCGTCGACGACAGCTGCGGAGAAGGGAAGGAAGACCCGATCCTGGGTCGGAACGGGGCTTTGTTCCATGGTGCCATCGCTCGCGTTGACGCGCCAGAGTTGGAAGTCTCCGTTCAACACAAAGATCGCATCGTCCTGCATGTCCTTGGTTGCCGAGGGCACGACCCATGCGCCCATCGCCTCGCGCACGCCCAAGGTCACATTGGTCCATGCAATCCGTCCGTCCGTGCCCTTGACGCGGAGCAGCCCGTCGCTGGTCGCGACAATGACATCACCATCATCAAGGAATCGGGCAAATCGCGCGTGCCTTCCCAACAGGGTCGGATCGATCCGCCAGACCTCGCGCCCGCTGGCGATGTCGATGCAGATCGCTGTCGCACGCGTCTCCGCGGCTTGCCCCACTGCGCCGACCATCAGCAGTCGTCCCGGGATTGTTGGAGGTGCGCCCCGATCACCCATGACCTCAAGGTCATAGACCGCCGAGACCGGCATCTGGCCCGACCACAGCAGCGTGCCATCGACCAGATTGAACGCGGCGCACCGCCCCCGCCGGTCGCAAATGCCAATGGCCTGCTCGCTCAGGCTAAACAGCAGGTCCTCGCCTCGCACTAGTCCATCCAGAGGCGTGTTGATTTGATCAACCCGATTTGGGACGACCCGCCCCTGTGGATCGCGCACGGGTTCGAGCGAAGTGTCTGGTGGTTTGCCCCAGCCAGCCAGCGAAGCCAGCGACGCAGACTTCCACAAGGTGCTGCCGTCCAGATTTGATATGGCCTCGATCCACGCTGCTCCCGCCTGCGGCCAGAACAAGATGGTGGCCTCTGGTGTGATGCGCACGACCGCAGGAGTCATCTCGACGCCATGCGACCAGAGCATTTCAAGCCTGCCCGACAGCGCAGAGATGCCAAACGCCGCCACCTTGTCGCCCTTGCGTGAGTTCATCAAGACGATGTCGCGGCTGGAGCCCTTCAGTTCTGGTGCAGCGCTCTGCATCTGGTTCCAGCCCTCGATGATCTGGGGTTGAGAAGCGAGTGTGCCTTGGAGTGTGGAGAGCGTGCGCTGCGAGTCAGCAAGGCCGATGGTGGTTGCAGCCTCCGATGGCGAGGAGGTCGTTGCACTCTCGCCCGAAAGGACCATGTTTGGACTGCGCTTTGCAAGGGAAAGAAGCAGGCGTTGCAAAGGCTGGCGTTCACCCGCAGTGGTAGTAAGGGGGACCAAACGACCGAGCAATTCGCCCAGCGTGACCTCTGCCCCATCTCGTCCGATTTGCAGGCCCCGCAGCGCACTCGCAACGCCCTGGCGAAGCGAATGCACCGTGTTGCGTGCGTCGCCCGCCTTGAAGTACGCCTCGCCCGCACGCTTCCAGGCACGTGCCGAGGCTTCGGCCAGCGGATACATGCCAGCGAGCCGCTCCACATCCCGTGCGGTTGCCTGCGCGGGAAGTTGGTCCAGCAGGCGCGTGGCCTCCTCGTCGAAGGCCGCGTAGGCGATGCTTCCCTGTCGGGAGAGGAGGGTTGTCAGTAGTTCGGTTGCCGCGTCGCGTGCGATGGCCTGATCGCCCGATGCCATCACTGCGCTCGAACCGGGCAGTAGCGTGCTTGCCAGCGTCTCGTCGAGCAGAATCTCTTGCAGGGCATCCACGGCGGGCGCGGGTTTCTGCTCGATGTCACGCAGATGTGCCCGTTCGATGAGGGACAGCACTCGCTGCACAGGTGTCTCGGCGCTTCGGGAAAGTCGCTGCTCGATCTGCGAGAGCAGGGCAAGGTCTTCGAGGACTCTACCTGATGTTGGGCTTGAAGTTGGGCTGGCTGTTGGGTCGACTGTTAGGCTGGAAGCAGGTGGGGTCGTAGCAACGCCCGGATCGATGCGAAGCGGGGGAACTGGGCCTGGTGCGTCTTGTGGATTAGGACGAGGGGCAGGTCCGTTGGGCGCTTGCGAGTTGGCTTGCGGGCTGGGCAGTGCGCTGGTCGTATCGCTGGTTAGTGGGCCCAGGAGAGTTAGACGGGATCGAACCATCGTTGCGTGCAGTAGCATGAACAAGCGCGAACGCGTCGTCGATACGTCGACACCGACCGCAGGCTTGCGAAGAATTCCGAGTACCTGATCCGCGAGCGTGGGCGCCAACTCGAACTTGCCCATGCGCAGGGCCAATTCGAGGTATGTCAATGTCGGCCCCGGGTCTGTCGGCGAGGACTCGGCGCGGCGGCGCAGCCCGGTCTCGGCCCGATCCCACGACAGATACGTGTGCAAGCGAGTGGGCGAGGCAATCAGCAGTGCGCCGGGTTCTTGGGTAGAGCCCGCCACGATCATGTTGCCAGTGACGGCTATTGGCAAGCGCATGGGACGTGTCGGTTGGGCAGGATCGAGCAGGATCACGCCCGAATCCACCGGCAACACCAGGCTTGGACCGTCGAAGTCGGACCCTTGCGTGGCGAAAGCGCGCCCGGTCGGCACCAGTGTCGTCCCCGCCTCGGTCAGCAGTTTGCCGACGCGCACGTTCTCTTGGGCGAACGTTGTCGAATCGACAAAGGCGACCGTGGTTCGACCGACCAGGGCCAGTTGTGTTCCGATCTGAACCAGATATTCAACCGGCGATCCGGTCGCGCGAACGTCGATGCGCCCCTGGGGGCGACCAGATTCCGGATCGATATGCACGACGCTGCCAAATCCCGGCTCGACGACAAACAACTTGCCATCGATCATCACCGGCTGATGTACGCGAAACGTCGGGTCGCCTTCTCGGTTTGCAAAGTTCCCGAAGTTGTTCTGATCGGTTTCGGGAATCGGCTGCGTGAGGCGCAGCCAGAGACATCGCCCCGTGGTGGCTTCGTACGCTCCGACCAGCCCCATGTCGTCGGACCGATAGACCACGCCCTGATCCAGCAACGTTGCGTCCACGCGGGTTTGCGAGGCGACCCACGGTTGCATGCCCACGCTGCCCACATTGCGGACCCAGCGCAGTTCTCCGGTTGCCAGGTCAAGGCCCACGAGGTACAGAGCCGTGACCCGTCGCATCTGGGCGGACTTCCGCACAGCGACCACCAGAATGTCCCCCTCGACCACTGGTGTCCCGCGCACCGAAGCGCCTTCGAGTCGTGCGTCCAGAGACGAAACATCCACTGTCCAGCGAGATTCGCCGGTTCGCGCGTCCAGCGCATGCAAGCGATCGTCGCCTTCTCGTCCGCCGTTCTTGGCCTGACCCAACACGCCTACAACAAGCCCGCGAGCGACCACGACGCCTGCGACATCCTCCAGCGATCGCTGGCCCTGCATGCCCCAAAACCCATCGTTGTCACGGCGCGGCACAACTATCCTCGTCGGAATTGTGTGCCACAACTGGGCCAGCGTGTTCGCGTCATACGCCGCGATGCTGTCGGCATCATTGATGTACAGCGTGTCGGCGTCGAGAGTGGGCACAACCCACGCCCAGCGCGGGCCCGACCGCGCCTCGTCCTGCTGTGCATCGTTCAACTCTGGATCTTCGTTCTCCAGATCCATGGCTGATCCGATGTCGATCTCGCGCACAATATCGCCCAGCGCGACCGACTGCAAGGGCTGGTCCCCCAGGCTCTGCCAGGCTGGGCTGGGGCTGGGCCCGAGCATGTCGCGGCTCTGCGAGGTTGCCGCTTTCGGAGCCTTCACTGTTGCCGCGATCGCAACCGGGGGGGGCGGGAGGTTCTTGTTCCACCGTTCCAGGCGTTCTTTGATCAGTATGGGATCGACATACGCACCAACTTGTGCGAGTAGTTCCGCAGCGTCCCGGGCTGCCTGACCAGTCCGATCCGGATGATTGTCCAATTGGGCAAGCGTGATTCTCGCGGCGTGGAACCGTGCTCGCTCCATCTGCCACTGCGCCAGGCGCAGCGTCGCCTCGATCCCGGCTTGGGTCATGAAGTAGGACCGTTCGACGTCCTGAAAGTCACCCTGATCCAGCAGTTCTTGTGCGCGCGCCCCCTGCTGGTCGCGATACTTGGCAAGCAGCGCGGGGTTGCCACGCATGAGGCGATGCGAGAGTGTTCGTACGGTTTCAAAGAGGCGGGCGTCATCTGGATTGGGCAGCACCTGCTCACCCTCGCGGTCGAGAGTCTGTTGAAGCACTCGCGCGGCTTCTGTCAGGTTGTCGGTCGCGGCCAGTTCCTCGACACGGACAAGCGATTCTCGCGCCCCGACTGCCTCATCTGTGAAGATGCGGCGAGTTGGCAGGTTCTGGGGCGCTTGTGCCCCGCGCGGTATCACCGGCTGCACCTGTACGCGAACTTGCGGCTGTCCTGGTCCGACAACCTGCGCACCTGTGACGGATGTGGCCAGGCCAACGCACGCGAACAAAGTCGCTGGGCGGATTGACCATCCATGTGCGATACCACAGTGTGCTACACCAAAGTCAGCGAGTTGGTTCAAGTTCGACTTCATACCAACATTCGTGAGCCAGCGAGCCTCCGGGCGAGCAGTAGCAACCAACGGGTATCGGCCTCCAGATCGATCCACAGAACTGCCTGCAGCCAGAACTTGTACGACACAAGGTTTCCGGGCGTTCCAATTGAGAGTCTACGGACGCACTTTCTTGTGCGATCGATCCCAAATCAACATCCGGTGCCTCCTCCCTCACCGTTCCTCCCCATTTGGCCCAAAGTCAGACCCTTCCTGGCTCGATCCAACACGATCATGGGCGATGGTTCCTCCCCGATCATGCCTCCGGCCTTGCTTGTGGCGCCCCCGTGCGTTCGCTGTGAGACCACTCTGGCTTCGGCAACGGGCGAGGGATCGTTGCTGACATCTTCTGCTCGGATGCGCCGATATCTGGACCACGCATCAACGCCCGCCGTGCGGGGTGCGCGGGTCACGCTGCTGCTGGGAGCAATCGCATTGGTCAGCGTGGTGGACTTGATCCTGACCCTGAAGTTTGTGACGACGGTGGGGATGATCGAGGCCAACCCGATAGCCCGATGGGTCATGCGCTCTGGCGATGCCTGGACTTTGACAATATTCAAACTGAGTCTGACGCTCATTTGCCTTGGCACGATTTTCTGGCTGCGTCGGATCCGAACAGCGGAATTGGCCGCGTGGTTCTGCTTTGCGGTCATGCTGGCCCTGAGCATGAAGTGGAGCATGTTCCTGACCCAGGTGCAGACCGAATACACCGCAGACTGGAACTATCTCCAGCAATCCGGGCACCCATCGTTTGTGATGATGACGGTGGAATAAATCGCGGATTCCGTGTTGGTTGGGCGACTGGGGGAGCAAAGACGCGATCTACAGTCGCGCATGGCAAATCGCAGTGTGTGTTTGGGCATAGGCATCTTGGGCCTGCTCGCGGTTGGCGGCTGCGGATTTGTGCAGCGATCCTTCAAGAGCACCACGCCACCCATGGTGTCGGTCGAGGGTGCGCGCACGACAACTGCTCCGCAAACTGGCGTTGCTGGCGGCCCGTCTGTTGCCCCGGGGCAACTGGTGCTGATCGACTTGTTTGCTGAGAATCCCAACTCCGACGACTTGCCAGTGCTTGCAATCGCCTATGACGTTACGCTTCGAGATGGGATAGGGGAGTTCCGTTACACGGGCACACGCAAGGGGCAGGCGACACTCGGGAAGTTTGGGGCCCAGCGGATCGAACTTCCCGTACCGGTGCCGGCTGGCGCAATGGCCATGCCCACCACATTCGATGTTCGCGGCACGATCGAGTATCTCCGCCCGGCCGCGATCGCGCGGACCATGCAAGAAAATGGCCTGGGCGGGACGACCACATCCTTCCGTGCAACTGGTGCGGTCGCAGGTTTTACCCCTTCGGGCCAATGAACGCGTCATATTGATGGGCGTATCGCTGCGTGGTTGGCATGCCCAATTCGCTGGCGGCGTGTACGGGCCAGTGCGGATCGTGCAGCATCTGACGAGCCAGCAGCACGATGTCCGCTTGCCCCTCGCTGATGATCGCGTTGGCTGCGGTGGCGCTGGTGATGTTGCCCACAGCAGCGGTGAGGATGTCCGCCTCACGCTTGATGCGAACAGCGAACGGCAGTTGGTACATGCCGGTCGTGGGATACTGGATGTCGGGACGAATGCCGCCCGAACTGCAATCGATGAGATCGACGCCCAATGCCTTGAGTTCCCGCGAGAGTTGCACGCAGTCGTCCAGAGTCCAACTGGGCGTGCCATCGTCGATCCAGTCGGTGCAGGAAAGCCGCACGAAGAGGGGCTTGCGCTCGGGCCACACCTTGCGGATCGCCTCGACGATTTCACGCGTGATGCGGGTGCGGTTGGCGAACGAACCGCCATATTCATCTGTGCGATGGTTGGTGACTGGAGAATGAAATTCGTGCAGCAGGTAGCCGTGCGCGGCGTGGACCTCGACTATGTCGTAGCCCGCCTGATCGGCCCGTCGAGCAGCATCCGTGAAGGCACGCACGAGGTCGCGAACTTCTTGTGTGGTCATCGCGCGAGGCGCAGCGTACTTGTCATTCCACGCGATGGACGAAGGCGCCACGGGTTCCCAGCCGCCTTGCTCTGTCGTCAGCGTGGCGCGCGGACCGGTGTCCCAGGGTCTGGGGCAGGAAGCCTTGCGTCCGGCATGAGCGAGTTGGATGGCTGGCGTCGCGCCGTGCAGTCGCTGAAAGGCCACCACTCGCGCGAGAGGTTCAACCTGCGAATCCGCCCAGAGGCCCGCGTCACCCGGCGTGATGCGACCTCGCGCTTCGACGGCGGTTGCTTCGGCGATGATGAGCCCCGCGCCGCCGACCGCTCTCGCGCCCAGGTGTACCAGGTGCCAGTCAGTCGCGTGCCCATCGAGGGATGAGTACATGCACATGGGTGAAACGCCAATGCGGTTGCGGATGGTGATGGACCGAATCGTGATGGGCGAGAAGAGTGTGGGTGTGGAAGGCATGGCTATTGCGCGAGGCGATGACTGTGGAAGGATGCGAGGTGCGATGGGGCGAGATGGGTTGGCAGCGTACGGATAGAGACAGGCACCTCGTTCGATGCCGCATCGAGCCAATTGCCTGCACAATCCATCGAGAGCGCCCGGCGACGCATCGCAAGGACGCGAGCGTTTTCTATTGTTTGAGAGTTGGCAGTGTTACCTTGGGATTGTTTCGCGTTCGTTCCCAGTTGCCAATCAATGCAGTTCGCTCACGAAGGCAAGCGCATCCCATGCGATTGGTGTCCATGGCGCGGCATCCATGGCACGGCGTGCCAGCAACTTGGCCTGCTCCTTGGAGGTTGTCTTCGCCAACTTCGCCTCATCCAGCAGTTTGCTGGCCTCCGCGATGCTGACATCTAGCGCGCTGCGATTTGGCTCGTCGATCCAGCGGAGGGCCTGGGCAAAGTCTGTCGACTTTGCGAACTCGTGGCCCATGCCAGGCACGTCAAAGAGCTTGACATCCAGACGATCGCGGAGCATCAGTTTGATAGCCAGTGTGATGTGCTCGTAGTTCATATCCTTCTCGCCCGTGATGCACGCGAGTCGATGCGCGCGCAACTGATCGAAACGTCGGGCGTTGGGCCTGGGATAGTCGCCCTGATAATACTTGCCATCGGAGCGGCGCAGGTTTTCGTAGATGCTGGTTGCAACGACGGGGATGGCCCCCTTCACGATCTCCGGAAAACCGAACCAGGCATGCGTGCTGATCTTGCCGCCTCCGGAGATGCCCGTGAAGTACACGCGGCTGGTATCGATCAGGTATCGGGCTTGTATAGTCTCGACCGCGTCGAGTGTTCGTTGCAAGCGATTGGCAACAACCTGATCGTTGCCGACGTTCCCAGCAGCGACGCAGATGAACCCCAACTCGTCGGCGACTGGCATGATGGCTTCCGGGATCGCGGCCTCGGGTGCGGCGTGGACGAAGACCAATAGACCACACGCAATCCGCGGGTTGTAGCCTTTGGGCAATCGCACGAGCGCGTGGGCTTCCGAGAGCGAGCGGTTGGTGCCCGGGTTTTTGGTGTCTCGCCCGCGCACGTAGCGCTCGCTGAGTTGATCTTCGTCGACTGTCAGCCATGCGGGCAGCATGGGCTTGGGCAAGGGCATGACTTTTCCGTCGGCTACCGCTGTGACGGGTATCGCTGCGGCCTTGACCTCGAACCCACCTCGATATCTGGGCCAGGGCTGGCCCAGCGCTTCGGTCTTGCGTGTGTCAAGCCGAACGCCCGAGCCTTCGTCGTCGTCGGTGGCGCGGGCGAAGAAGTCACCAGTGCCCGCGTGCCACAGCTCGACAGTGCGGGTTGTTTCGGAAGCGAAGAGTTGGAGTGTCGCGATGCGGGTGGCATCTTTGGGCATCGCAGCGGGCTTGGTGCTTCCTGCGAGGGTGCGGAGTTTGGTGATCTCTTCCGTACTCAAGAGATAACCAACCCCCGCAAGCGTCTGTTCCATGGCCGATGCGTTCTCGTCGATGGGTGTCGATGCGTCGCTGGTGAGCAGTTCGACGCGCTGCGGGCGTTTGCCCTGCACATCAAAGATTCCTGCCCACGCGGGTAATGCCAGCCAGAGCAAGAGGAGCGACGAGACGCGCCAGGCGGTTGAGGAAGCATGCATTTGATTCACGAACCATCCTTCGCGAACGTCACCAATCATGTTCCACAACATCCAACCAATTGTCCGCCACGAATCACAAGCATAACCCAAACGAATCTCCCGATATTCACTGACTCTCTGAAGATCTCCCCACAATGTCGAAGCCATCTACTCCATCAGTTCCCGCCCCCGCCCCTATC
>CAYRPC010000007.1:0-53965 GCA_964425995.1 uncultured Phycisphaeraceae bacterium | reverse complement strand
TACCCCTTGCGATTCCCGATGCGGCTGAGTTTGCCGCCCAACGAACCGCCACCCGAGCCATTGCTCCACCCACTCGCCTCGCTATACGCCGCGTAGAACGCGTCGTTGTCGGCGGGATCGAACGCTGCGCCATCGAAGTCAAAGTCCACCGGGATCGCCGCGTTCGAGCTGGCCTCGGTGTAGAGGTTGTCCCAATCCGCCGCGTCGGTGCTGTTGACCACCCCATCGCGGTTCACATCCGCCGCGGCGAACGCCTGGGCCCGGCCATAACTTGAGTATCGGATGAACTCCACCGGCTGACCATCGCTCTTGGTGAGCGCGACCACATCGGCCCGCCAGTTCTGGGCGTAATACCGCCGCTCTTCCAGCGTGCCGTCGCCAGCGCCGGTCCAGCCGCCAGAGTTGTTGATGTCGCGGTCACGCAGAATCACACTGTCAATATACGAGGAACCGCCCCGCCCTGCAAGACCACTTGCGTGGTAGACAAACGATTCCTTGGCATTCGCGTCCTGGTCCCGGAACGTCGCCACGATCCGCCAGCGCTCATCGTACATGAAGTAGAACCGTTCGCTGGGTTCGAGCTGCCCGTCGGCATTGGCAGCCAGCGGTACTTTCGGCATCACACACGAATGCAAACGTGAACACCACCGAGAGACACCACACGCAAAAACAATGACCCCCCGTTCGCAAACCACTGCAATCACAGCGGATGCAAACGGGGGGTCAACTGAAGCGGAGAGGGGGGGATTCGAACCCCCGGTACCGGCCAAAACCGGTACAACGGTTTAGCAAACCGCCGCCTTCAGCCGCTCGGCCACCTCTCCAGCGGACGTGATAATAGGATCGTCATTCGCGGTTGGCGACTGTGGGACCGGCGGTTGGGCTTCTGCTTCAATCGGGGGCAGAAACCATGCTCAAGGCACGAACCAGCAGGCTGTGAATCGAGACTTGTCCTTGGAAAAGTCTGCGGGTTCTGCCGGAAGTGTCAGCCATGTTGGAACGTGGTTCAATCCCTTCGACACCTCGCGTTGCAGGCGTGTCCCGCCTTGGGCCATAGGCTGGCAGAGTTCTTGGGTGTTGGTGGATGCGAGGATACTGGGAAATGCCAACGCACCATCACGGGCTTGGGGCTGGCCGCGCGGACGCGGCGTGAGAAGCTGGGCAGACTCGCGGACCAATCTTGCATAGTCCTCCACACTGCTCCAGGCCTTGATGCCTTTACGCTTGTTGCCCGCCGCGAAACTTGGCGGATCGAGAATGATCAGATCGTAACGAAGCCCCTTGCGCTTGGCGTAGTCCACAAACTCAAAGGTGTCCATCCGCGCGAAACGGTGCGGAGCGATGTCGATGATGTTGTGGGCGAAGTTGCGTTTGCCCCAGTCCAAGTATCGTGACGAGACATCGACGCTCGTCGTGAGCGTACCCCCCCCACCCGCCGCCGCGGCAACGGAAAAGGCGCAGGTGTATGCGAACGTGTTCAGCAACGCGGGCGGCGGCTTGTTTTCTCGCTTGGCTATTTCGCTGCGCGCCTTGGCCCAGGCATGCACCGCCGCTCGATTCTCGCGCTGATCGAGGAACAGCCCGGTGGACAATCCATCGAACAGGCGTACTTCAAGGTTCCACCCGTGCTCGCGAATGATCAATGCCTCGGGCAGCGCGTCGCCCGCAGATGGCTGCGCACGTGTCACGATCTCGGGCAATACACCCCCAAGGCGTGATCGGTCCTTCGCGAAGGGCTTGATGTATAGACCTTGCACCCGCGACTTGGCGGGCAACTCCGCATTGAGCGCATCCAGAATCGTTTTCGCCATCCGCTCTCCATCAAACCAACTCGGCGCTCGCCCTTCGTGAACATTCACGACCGCCCCTCTACCGTCCGTGGATGCAAACACATCCACGTAGACACCGGCAACCCCGTCAGCGTCGCCTGCGAGAATCCTTGTCGCTCCGCCGACACGTTCTTCGAGAACTTTGCGCCGCGAGGCCACGGCTCGACGCACGATCTGCGCGGCCTTGGATTCTGAGGAGGGCGTTGGGCAATTTGGAGCCGTCATGCAGGTAGCATTGTGTTGTGTGTGGTCAAGTGCGTGGCCGCTATCGCTCAGCATCCGGCATCTGTATCCCGGGAATCTGGATCCCGGGCATCTGGATCATTGTTGCCGAAGCTGTTGAAGAAGTTTACGGGCCAGCGTGCCTGCAGCGAACTCACACCCTTGGCCGTGGCTTTCGTACCCGAGACGTCTGGCCTAGACCGCAGACTGAAGCCAGCGCTTTCATCGGCGAGCATCGCAATGCTCGCATCGGTCACTCGCGTCTGCGAGAGGTCGAGCCTCGTAAGCAGTTTGAGGCCCGTATCTGCCTTTGCCAGTTCCTTGACACCATAATCACTCACCAGCGTGTTGCTCAGGTCAAGCCGCTGCAGCGATCGAAGGCCCGACGTTGACCTGGATAGTTCCTTGACGCCGACATCCGTCACCCCAGTCTTCCGAACGCTCAGCGATGTCAGCCCCGCAAGACTGGTATCCGCAGACGCTAGTTCCTTGAGCCCCGCGTCGTCGATGCCAGGGCAACTGATATTAAGCATCTTGAGAGCCTTGAGTCCCGTTGTCGCCCGCGTCAGCGTCGTCACGCTCGCGTTGGTCACCTTTGTACCTTCAAGCGAGAGCGACGTAAGAGTTGCCAAGTTGGTGGCTTCGCTCGTTATCGCTTTGACACTCTCATCAGTCACACTGGTGATCGACAGATCAAGATCGGTCAGCGACTTGAGTCCGCACTTCTCGCTAGCAAGGAACTTGACACCCTCATCCGTCACTCGTGTGAATGCAACATTCAACTTCGTCAGCGATATGAACCCCATAGCCCTATCTGCGACCAACGCAAGTCCCTGGTCAGTCAACTGCGTCCCGGCGAGGTTGAGCGACGTCACCCCAGCACGTTGCTTCATCGTGATCGGCTCGTTCTCAGGCAACTTCAATTGATTGCGAACCGCCGAGTTGATCAAGGCTCGCTGCGCCTCGTTCATCGTCAACTGCGTGGTTTCTTTCTGAGTTCCAACCGCCTGTGCCCATACCACCTCAGACCCCCCTACCACCGTCATCAGACCAGCAATCGAGGCAAGCCCAAGGCCAAAACAAGCAAATTTGATCACGGGAGTCTCCTAGGTGCCACGGCAAAGGGTCTGGCAATGTGCAACCTAACACAGAGCGATCACTCTCACATGCAATGCGGAAGTATTGACCAATGGACGGGCGGTGTTCAGTGAATTGGCCTGGGATTCTGGCAATGGGTAGTGAGCGCACCTTCGGGGAGTCATGCCCCAAGGCTGGGCCAGCACTCCGTGCAGGCACCGACACCGACTGCCAACGGTGGGTCGCAGGGCAAGGCTGGTGTCTGGGAAGGAGGAAAAGAAACGTGAAGGGGTTTGGACCATATCCCGAAATTGCCTGACGTAGGCTCAACCGGGATCGCGTCCAATCATCTGTTTGGTCGTTGGGTCGTAGCGGTACAGCATGCCGGCCTCCTCGTTCTTGCACTGTTTGTGGGTGCCATCGCAGAAGGGAAACTTTTTGGAGAGGCCGCACGCGCAGATCGAGATGGTCTTGAGGTTGCCGGCCTCGTCGCGGGGCCAGGGGATGACATTTGGCAGGGGCGACGTCTCGCCTGGCTTGAGGTTGGGGTCGATCTTGATGGGGCTGTCGGCGTGGTGGTGAACGATGCGGGCCATAGGGTGAATCCGGTAGAACTGTCGAGGCTGAAAGAGCAGCGTAGCCAGAAGGTTAGTGGAAGTGCCAGAGAGGTGGACTGCATCAAGGTCGCAGTGCCGCTACCTTCAATGATGCGAACCTCTGAAATTGCCGCTGGATTGATCGGCGTGCTGGTGTGGATGACGGGCAACTTGGCCATCGCTCAGGACAAGCCGACGGCGATCATGCACGCCCGGCTAATTACCCCCATCACCCCCACTACCAACCTCTCAGAGAATGCGAACAAAGCAGGCGTGCGGACGATTCAAGACAGCGTGCTGCTGCTGCAACATGGGAAGATACTGGCGGTGGGCGATGCGCAGACCGTGCAGTTAGCCACTGATGTCGTGATCATCGATGCCAAGGGAAAGACATTGATTCCCGGGCTGGTCGATTCGCATAGCCATGTGGGTGGCATTGGCGGCGCGGATGGATCGGGGAGCATCCAGCCGGACGTCCGTGTGCTCGACTCCATTAACCCCAGTGATTCCGGATTCAATCGTGCTCGCTCAGGAGGGTTGACCACGATCAATATCATGCCCGGATCAGGACACTTGCTCAGCGGGCAGACGATCTACGTCAAGTTACGCAAGGCCACCACCATCGAAGGAATGTACTTCTATCCGGATCAGGCGACTGCTCCAAAAACGATGCCCTGGCCGCCCGGCGGCATCAAAATGGCCAACGGAACCAATAGCCTTGGAGCAGCCCCATTCCCGGGCACGCGCGGCAAGTCCGCAGCCTTGGTACGGGAGCGGTACATCAAGGCCCAGGAGTATCAGAACAAGTGGGCGAAGTATCGAGAGAAGGTTGGCAAAGGCGAGAATGCGGACGTACCCGACCGAGACATCGGGCTCGATGCTCTGGTGGAGTGTCTGGAGGGGACTCGCATCGTTCACTTTCACACGCACCGTGCCGATGACATTATGACGGTAATCAGGCTCCAGAAGGAGTTCGGATTCCGGCTCGTGCTGCATCATACCAGCGAGGCATGGAAGGTCGCGGACGAACTGGCTCAAATCGCGAAGGACGAGCCGAAGTTCATGGGGTGTTCGATTATTCTGGTCGACTCGCCGGGCGGCAAACTCGAAGCGGCCAACATGCGCATGGATACTGGGGCGATGCTTGAAAAGGCCGGAGTGCCGACATCGATCCATACCGACGACTGGATCAATGATTCGCGCTTCTTCCGTCGCTGCGGTGCGTTGGCGATCCGCTACGGCATGTCGCGCGACGCAGCACTACGGGCATTGACAATCGACGGTGCGAAGATGCTCGACCTAGCAGATTCAGTTGGTTCATTGGAAGTGGGCAAGGATGCGGACTTCGTGATTCTCGACGGCGATCCATTCAGCGTATATACCAAAGTCGAGCAGACATGGATCGACGGCGCGAAAGTCTTCGATCTTTCCAATGAAGCGGATCGGCTGTTCGCGACCGGCGGCTTTGGCGCCGGACGAGATCAGGAGCCGTACCTCTGCTGTGCTCCCAATGGTGGATTCTCGTTTGGTGGAAAGGTCTGGGGCAACTGAGTTGACGCGAAGCGAATGACATGATGGGGTGCAGCAGGCGGGGATGAGTAGGGACGGACGAATACAAACATGATCAATAGAATCAACATGGGTACTTCCTTGGGTGCTTCCTTCTTCTCTTTGCTCGCCCTTGTCATGCCCTGCTTCGCGCAGGTAGCGATTCGCGGCGAAGTCGTGTACACCATGGCGGGCGCACCGATCAGCAACGGCGTGGTAGTGATCCGAGACGGAAAAATCGCAGCGGTTGGCCCCACGGCGAGCACGCCGATTCCCGACGGATTTCGCGTGATGGATGCCAAGGTGGTGACTCCCGGCCTCATCGATCCACGATGCACGGTTGGTGTCTCAGGATTGTTCAATCAAGAGCATGATCAGGATCAGTTGGAACGCAGTGGCCCGATTCAGCCGGAACTTCGCGCGATCGATTCATACAACCCGCTCGATCCGCTCGTCGAGTATGTTCGCAGTTACGGCATCACAACCATCCAAACTGGGCACGCGCCTGGAGAGGTCGTCTCAGGCCAGTTGGCGATTTTCAAGACGATGGGCAACACCGCCGAGGAAGCGGTTGTGGTCGCAGAATCCGCTATCGCCGTCACCTTGTCTCCCTGGGCCCAGAAGAGTGGCTCGCAAAGCCCAGGGACACGCGCGAAGATGATCGCGTTACTGCGTGAACAGTTGATCAAAGCCCAGGCATACGCCGCCAAGGTCGACCGCGCGGCAAAGAACGAAGAAGCGGTCAAAGTAGAAATAGTAAAGGACGAAGCAACCAAAGCAGTGGCAGACGAAAACAACAGCAAGGCCAAAGAGCCGCCAGCCCGAGATCTTCGGCTGGAAGCTTTGGGCAGGGTCCTGCGAGGCGAGTTGCCCCTCGTCGTCACTGCCAATCGATCGCAGGACATCGCCAACGTGCTGCGGGTGGCTGAAGAGTTCAAGATTCGTGTGATCCTCGACTCGGCGAGCGAGGCGTATCTGGTTCCTGAACTGCTGAAGGCTTCAAAGACCGACGTGATCGTGCATCCAACCATGGCCCGGGCCGTGGGCGAGTTGGAGAATAAGTCCTTTGAGAATGCCGCGAAACTGCGAGCCGCAGGCGTGCGGGTCGCGATCCAAGGTGGGTTTGAGTCCTACGTGCCAAAGGCCCGTGTCGTGCTCTTCGAAGCCGGTGTCGCTGCAGCGAACGGCTTGGGCATGGAGGGGGCGCTTGCGACCGTCACGATCGACGCGGCCCGCATTTTGGGTGTCGCGCAGCGTGTAGGATCATTGGAAGTTGGGAAAGATGGCGACATCGCAATGTACTCGGGCGATCCATTCGAGTACACCACAACATGCACCGGAGTCGTGATCAACGGTGTGGTCGTGGTTGAAAATGGCCGATGATGGTCACAAAAACTTGAATTCCACTATTTTGGTCATGTGATCGCGGAGAACTTTGCACGAACCTCGCATTTTGGTGGTGACGCGGGAGCCGATTTCCGATACACTACGCATGCGCGGGAATGTCCATGCGCACGTCTAGTACGCGATTCTGGTGCGGGATTCAGGAGCAGAGAGATGGAGCGAGGCCTCGGGCTGATCGCTGTGACCATCGTCCTCATGGCCGGCCTCCCTTGCGCGCTCGCTCAGCAACCCGACCAACAGGCTAATCAACCACCCAATTCGCCTCCCACGCCCACGGCTCCACCCTCTCCCAATGTACCTGGCTCGTCTGGCCCGTCGTTGGTTGTGACACTGACATCGGGAGAAGTCATCAAAGGCGTCTTACAGGCGGTCGAAGAGAGCGTGATCGTTTTGCGCCATCCCGTGCTGGGCGATGTCCGGATTCCTCGAACTGGCATCGCATCCTCCGAGCCAGCGATCGACAAGGTGCTTGCGCCACCTCCACCCCCCGCGCCATCTCCTCCCCCACCTTCCGCCCCGCCGCCAGCACCAGTTTCTCCTCCAGAACCCACACCAGCGGCAGCCCCCACTCCACCGCCGCCGCCAGCCAAGCCGCTCGAACTTAAACCAGCGGAGTTTGTCGCCCCCACCAATCCCATTGACGCGCTGTTTGCAGACGACGAGAAGCCGTTCCTGGACGGATGGAGCCGCAGCGTCGAAGTCGGGCTCAACGGCACGACCGGCCCGATCGACAGCCAGAACTTCCGAGCCATCCTGACGCTACATCGCCAGACCAAGTTGCAGATTACGCACGCAACCTTGAGTTACGCCTATGGCGAGAATAATTACGGCACAACCCAAGACCGTGGCGAACTGACCGCACGCAACGACTGGCAACTGGGCGCAACACCCTGGTCCTTATGGGCGAGCACGCGAAACGAGGTCGATGGACAGGCGCGATGGGATGCCCGCATCTCCGCCGCGACCGGGGTCGGCTACAGGGTGTACCAGGACAAGGAACTGACGATTCTCAGCCGCGTTGGGCTGGGCGCGGCTCGTGAAATAAATGGTGAGAACGCGCTCTTGCCAGAAGTGGGCATTGTCGCCTTCAGCCTCGACTACAAGATGAACGACAAGACCAGCCTGTACGCCAACAGCGAGTTTTATCCCAGCGGCAAGCACATCGATGTCGACGACTTTCGCGCGGTCTCTCGCGCTGGCATCAACTGGCTGGTCGACCCGGAACTCAAAATGAACCTGCGTCTTGGTGTCGAGCATCGCCACGAGTCCAACGCCCCCAGCGGGCGAAACAACGTGCTCGACTACTTCCTGGTGCTGGGCTTTGCGTTCTGAACGCCGCGATCGCTCGCTCACACTCGCGTCAACTCGCGGACCCGCTGCAAGTCCCGATCGATCTGCTCCTTCAGGTGATTCCAACTGGGAAACTTTACCTCATCCCGAACGAACGAATGCAGTTGCACGCGCAGGGGCCATCCGTACTCGGGAACGCCAGGCAGCAGCGACCATGCCTGCGACCCTGCCTGCAACCCTGCCTGCATCACGCCCGCCGTCACTCCACCCCCCGCCCCGACATCACTCACTCTCGATGTCTCGCGCAGCACATGAACCTCTGCCCGGCGCTGCGCGCCCGACACAGTGGGTCGCGCACCGACCGCGACAACCGCAGCGAACTGCTCGCCAGTGCGCAGAATCGCTCGCCCCGCGTAGACGCCATCGAGGGGCAGCATGCACTCGGTCGAAAGGTTACAAGTAGGCACGCCGATCGTGCGTCCCTTGCGATCCCCTTGCACAACAGTCCCTTCGAGTTCAAACCACCGGCCAAGCACGCGCTCCGCATCGCCAACTCGCCCATGGCCCACCAGCCAGCGCACCAGCGAACTGCTCGCACGCACGATCTGATGATCTCCCAGCGCCACCTCGATACCTTCGACGACCTGGACTTGTGCGCTCTTTGCGGTCGCGAACTTGCACAGTGTGGCAATGGTGCCATCGCGACCCTTACCGTAGTGGAAGTCGCTACCCTCGACAATCAAACCCGGATTGAATTGATCCCAAACCCAGGCAAGAAACTGATCGCCGGTCTTGGAGAGCAGGTCGGGCGTTGGTGATAGCCGAACAACTTCATCGGCACCATTCTCGATGAGCAGTGCCCGTTTGCGATCCCATGTGACCAACCTGGCCGGCGCTGCCTGGGGCGCCAGTTGCGTGACAGGGTGCGGATCAAAGGCCAGGATGATGGCTTTGCCGCGATTGGCCTTGGCGAAGGTGCGACATCGCTGCACCAGCGCGACATGGCCATGATGCACGCCGTCGAAGGTACCGATGCTGATGGCATTGCCGGACATAACGTACGATACGAAGGCCGATGTTCACACGCGGCGGGAAGAATCTCTTCGCGCCTGGAACGCAATCTGACCAATGGCCAACGACAGTGATACTCGCTCTGCTTATGGACCGACGAACGCATCCGTCAGGGATTTCGGCGATTCAGTGCCCAGCAGACGGATAGCCCGTTGTTGGGCGGCGTCTTGGCGAGTGAGCAGCGGAACCTCGCCGCGCTTTTGCCCCTGGGACATCTGCTGCTGCACTTCGCGAAGAACCTCTTCAACATCGGCGGGAAGCCAGATATTATCGCCCTCGTGGTTTGGAGTATTCAGCCATAGGGCAGAACCGTCAAGGCGAAGTGCGGTCTGTCCTTCGCCGCCATGATTCGCGGAGTTCTCCATCGGGAAGACGCGTTGGCCCGTGATGGCGCGGCGGATTACCGGAGAGGCATCGGCAAGCACGACCGTCTTGGCCGGAGCAGCAAAGTCGGCGTCCATGCGTGGCGCACCAAAGGCGGGGCGGGCCCGTCCAAACATCACGAAGTAAGAGTACGAAACGTTGGGTAGCGCGGGCCAATCCATTGCATCATCGGCCACTTGGCGCGAGCAGAGGGCGTTGCCATTGCACGCGAGTTGCTCAAGACCGGCGTAGTTCTTGCGGGCGAGCGTGAAGAGATTGGCAGAGTTGGACTGAGCGGGATCCTTACCAACGTTCCACCAGGGAAGACCGCCCAGACTGGCGGTGGCCATTGGCATGGAACCCCGGAAGTCATTGGCGTAGGAACCAAAGGCCGAGGCGACATTAGCCAGATTGCCCATGCAGGCTTGGCGACTGGCATGGGCGCGATAAGTCGAGAGGACGGGCCAGACCGCGCTCACGCCTATGAGGAGCACCGCAGCGACAGAGATGATGTCCGCCCACGCGAGGGAGCCGCGCCGGGAAGAGACGGGCTCAAATGGCGTGACGCGTTGAGTTTGGATCACCTGCGCAAACGTGCGTTCGATAAGCAACTGCCCACCAGTCAATTGGGCTGGTGATTGTGCAATTAAGTCGCCAAGGTTCTGGAGATTCGCGGCTCTTGGACGCAGCGAACTGGTGACGCGGCTGGGATCAAATCCCGACATCACGAGTGCTTCGAGAGCATCTTCGTCGGCTTCACAGAGTTGAATATCACGCTCGGCAGCCAATCCGTCCAGTGATCTATCAAGTGGTCTATCAAGTGATCCACGCATCAATTCATCGATGGTGGAAACTTCGGCCTGCTGAGCGAGGGTCGGGCCTTCGCGGATGACTCGGGCGTAGGTGATGTCAACAAGACCAGGATGAAGTGTTGGACCGCCCGATTCGAGCAGACGCAGAAGTCCACCGACGTTGGAGAGTCGCCTGATGGCTTCTGGTTGCGTGGACAGTGTGGATAGTTTGGAATTCGTGCCTTCGCCACTATGCGCATCCAGCCCCGCCACACCCCCCCGACCACCCCGCTCAATCCATGCATCGACCCATGCGTCGACCGCGAGTTGGTCCTGCTCATGCAGCGAGGTTGCCTCGAACGATTCGACGGATGGAATATGCGGGCGATGGCGTGGGTGTTGGTCGGACATGCTGGGGATGATCGAGGGTGGTCTAGTGGGACTTGGGAGGGGAAAGAGAGTTGAGCGGGAGGTTTATGTGATATTGAAAAGGCAGTACGATGGGGATCGGTCTTACGGCAGTTGTCCACGGTCTGGTTCGAGGGATTCGCCAGATTCATCTGGCTTGTCACCTTGGTCTCTGGCCTGCTCATCCTCTACTTGAGCATCTGATGATTCGTCCATCGTGTTGTCGGACGAACCATTGTTCCGCTCGCTCATCGCCTGCGACTGCTTCCAGGCCCTTCCAAATCCAGCAACCGCAGCGTGAAGACGACTCTTAACTGTGCCTAATGGGATACCCAAGTCGTCCGCGATCTGGGCGTAACTCAGGCGTTGGAAGTAGGCGAGCAGCAGGATTTCACGAAGCGTGGGCGAGAGAGTGGCGAGGGCTCGTTGGACTTGTTGATTGAGTTCCGTCTGATCCAACCGAGCGTTGGGGGACGGAATGCGTACCTCCAAGAGATCGATGGACGCTGTACCGGAATCATCCCCCCCGTTGGCACCGCCGTTTCCCCCGCCGATTGGTGCCGACAATTCCAACATCCGCCTGCGCCCCTTCTTACGCAGGTAGTCCCGGGCCTTGTTCGCGGCGATCGTGAAAAGCCAGGGGCGAAATCGACGGGTCGCGTCGAATGTGCCGGCAGAGACGTGAATTTGGAGGAATGTGTCCTGGAAAACATCCTCGGCACCGGCCTGATCGCCCACCAGTCGGTACAAGAAGCGGAGGAGGTCCACATGGTGGCGTTCGATGAGCGTCCGCAAGGAGGCGTTATCGCCCTTGCGGTATCGTTCAAACAGAACTTCGTCCGAAGACTGACTCACGCGTACTCAGCGTAGACCCTGATCCCGGTGGCTCGTTCGAAACTGATCCTGCTGTCGCCGAACTTTGCCAACCCCTCCGCCCTCAATCGGGGCGCATGATGGGCAAGGTACGCCGCAAACGCCTCAGAGTTTGCAAATGTGTAGACGGCCTGCACACGGAGGGGCTCCCCCTCAAGCACGACGACTTCGCCCGAACGGGCACCCGCAACCACCACATCGTGAATGTGCCCCGGTTTGCCTTGGCTGCCCGCGATCCAGGCGACATATTCATCGCGCAGTAGTTGCGTGGGCAGGGTCGCTGTCACGCTGTAGAAAAACCCGGCGGTGGCAATTGACGGCTGGGAATTGATCATTGGCCAGCGTAGCAACGAGGGCATGTCAATCTGGGGTGGGTGGTTCAACTGCGAATAACCGATCATGGCAATGTAACGTCGAACAGTTCGTTCCGCTCTCGATTGTGCCTCGTTTCGGGATGCCGCAAGGCATGAGCACCACTTCTCCGACATTTCCGGATGACTTGCATGAGCGCGTTGCGGCGTTGCTGGTGCGGGCAGCGGCGCGCGATGAGCGAGCCTGGCGGGAGTTGATTGGGTTGTACAGTCCCAGAGTGTTTGCGATGGCCAATAGCCGATGCCACAATGACCATGTCGCGGAAGAAATCACACAAGGCGTATTTGTCACCGTTTGCCTCAAGCTGGGCAGCGGGGAATACCACGAACAGGGTCGGTTTGAATCCTGGCTCTTTCGGATCACCATGAATCGTGTGCGAGATTTGGTGCGCCAGCGCAAGCGGACCACCCGGATTATGGGTACCCAGATGTCGGCGGATGCCGACCTAGACGCCCAGGCCCCAAACGACGACGCGGCAAGTTCTTACGAAGACCAGGCGGCCAATCCACTGGCGCAACTACGCCGAGCGCTGGAGCGACTGCCGGAGGCAGATCGAGAAATGATCGAATTACGGCACCATGGCGGGTTATCGTTCAAACAGATGAGTGAACTGCTAAGTGAGCCGCTGGGGACGCTGCTCGCTAGGCACCACCGTGCGATCCTGAAACTCCGAGAATTGCTGGATAATGGATCAATGACAGATTCGGGAGAAAATTCAGGGGCTAGCCCAGGGAAAATCATGGAACCGCAGGACAAACGCCACAATAGCCAAGCAACTCAGGCGTTGGACAGAAGGAAGGATGGCAGGCAATGACGACGAACCATACCAACCCGCGAGCAGATTCGGACGGCCAGCCTCTTAGCATGGCTGATGCTTCACTCGATTCTCGATTGGGGGATGTAGAGACAATGCTGGGTCAGATCGGGGCGGACGAACGCTCGAGGCTGACACCAGCCATGTTTGATCGCATCGCGCGGGCCACTTGGCAGGCGGAGATGCCAAACGTAATCCCCGCGCTGCAGTTTGACGGGCGGCCGGTTGAAGCCGCCAAGGTCGCTCGAGCAAGGGCGCACACCATTGGATCTGGACGGGCACTTCGCATGGCAGCAGCGATTGCGATCTTCGGCACCATCGCGGCGGGCATTGTGGCCATGCGGTCAAGTCCTTCGACAAGTCGCCAGGATGGAAATGAAGTAGCGAGCAAGGGTGGCTTGCAGGGTGCCTCGGGGTATCAAGACAATGATTCTGTCGTGGCT
Source organism: uncultured Phycisphaeraceae bacterium (assembly GCA_964425995.1). Taxonomy (GTDB): domain Bacteria; phylum Planctomycetota; class Phycisphaerae; order Phycisphaerales; family UBA1924; genus BJHL01. The sequence goes on along the minus strand of CAYRPC010000007.1, from coordinate 40,864 downwards.
GTGACCACAACTGACCCTGACTTGGCGTTGGACTTGGCCCTGATTGATGCATTATGGAAAGATGATTCTTTGTCGACTGATGACTTATGGGCGGATGCCGGGATGTTGGATACGTCGAGCGATGTGACCATCGATCAGTTGTTGGGCGGAGGTGCGACAGACACTGCACAAGGCGGTGCGATGTGAGCCAACCGCGAACGACAGTTCCAAGGCCGCTCACCTGGATTTTGGTGCTTGCCAGTGCTGCGAGTGTTGCCGGTAGCACGCTTGCATGTCAACAGCCACCTCCTGAGCAAAGCGACCCCCAGGACGGCATTCGCGAGCCTGGTGGCCTGCGTGCTATGGACAAGGATCGTCTGCGCGAGGCGATGCAGCGGAGCATCGACGACTCGAAGCGATTCCAAGAGTCGCTCGCGCAAAGTATCAAGCAGTTGGAAGAGGGAACCACGCCCCGAGAAGTACTGGAAAATATGGATCAATCGACGCGGAGGACACTGTTGAGCGACGGTGTGCGTCGATTTCGCGGGCGAGAGGAAGGCCCGCGAGATGGAGGTTCGGTTGGCGAAGCGGGCGATGGATCGCCCGGCCAGCGGGCAGATATGCCCCACTCCCCGCCCCCGGCCCCGGCCCAGTCTGCCCGAGGTCAGTTAGGACCGGATGAACGTGAACGCATAGCAAAACAACTGCGGGAAGAACTTCCGGATGTTGCTGACGCGCTGGACGCGTTACGCCGCGACAACCCGCGCATGGCAGACGGGATGACGATGCGCTTGATGCCTCGATTCCGAGAGGCCATGGACCTGCGCGAACGCGACCCTGCGCTGTTCCGCCTGCGGATCGAGGAGATCCGCACGGGCGTGGGTGTACTCCGCGCGATTCGCGAGTATCGACTGTCCAAGGCCTTGGCGGAGTCGGTCGCGGACAAAGCGGCAACTGTACAGAAAACCACAGCACAACTGCGCGAGGCGGTGGCCGCGGCCCTAGATCAGCGGCTTGCGATTCAGGAGCATGATTCGAAGAAACTGGAGAAGCGGCTCGATCAGATCAAGCGGGAAATCAGTGAGCAACGCGAACGCAAGGATGAAGCGGTCACGAAGCTGATCGAGCGGATCGAGGATGGTGAAATGCCGCCGGCGTTGTTCGGAGACGGGCCCCATCGAACTGGCGAGCGAAGATCCGGCGAGGGAAGGCCCGCAGAGCGAAGTCCTGGCGTGGATCGGGCGCCACCACGGTAGTCTTTGGGATTGTTGAAGGGTTTGGGCTTGTGGCATTTTGCCACGATGCCATCTGGGCTCCACATACATCAAGAGCGGAACTGCAAACGTGCGAGCGATACGCTCGAACCCTCTATACTCCTGTTAAGCGTTGTTTTCGCTGTGAAAGCCCCGCTCATCACGCACCGCCGGTCCCAGCGGTCCACTGGGCCATCGGCAGGAGACGTCCATGCTCATTCGTACCCACACGTGTGGTCAGCTGCGCCCTTTTGAAGTCGGCCAGGTCATTCGCCTCAACGGCTGGGTCAACAGTTACCGCGACCACGGCAACCTCATCTTCATCGATCTGCGCGACCGCCATGGCATCACGCAGTTGGTCTTTGATCCCGACGATGGGCAGGGCCAGGCGATCATGGATCAGGCCGACAAGCTTCGCAACGAGGATGTCATTGGCGTGGAGGGAACGGTGCGGACTCGGATCGGGGGCGAGAACATCAAACTTGCGACGGGCAAGATCGAGGTCGTCGTGACCAAACTTGAGGTCCTTGCAAAGACGGCGAATCCACCCTTCCTGCCCGAGGACCCGACCGCTGATGGCAAGATCACGCTGTCCAACGAGGAGTTGCGACTGACGCATCGGTATATCGATCTGCGCCGCCCGAGCATGCAGCGCATTCTGGGCACGCGTCACAAGTTGTACCAGACCACGCGGCGCTACTTCGACGAGAACGGATTTCTTGAGATCGAGACGCCCGTGCTATATAAGAGCACGCCCGAGGGTGCTCGTGAGTTTCTGGTGCCCAATCGCCACATGCCCGGCACCTTCTACGCCCTGCCCCAGTCACCACAACTCTTCAAGCAGATTCTAATGGTGAGCGGCTGCGACCGGTACATGCAGATATGCCGCTGCTTCCGCGACGAGGACCCTCGAGCGGACCGACAGGCGGAATTCACACAGATTGACCTGGAAATGTCGTTTGTTCGGCGCGACCAGATCATGGAGATGATGGAAGGGTTCATCCGTCGCCTGTGGAAGGATCTGACGGGGTTTGATGTGCCGCCGATTCAGCGGATGGATTATCGCGCCGCGATGGAGGACTACGGCATTGACCGGCCCGACACGCGATATGACCTCAAGATCAAGGACATCAGTGAGTTTGCGGGCAAGATGGACTTTGGTGTCTTCAAGACTGTGCTGGACAAGGGCAAGGAACGCCCCAGGTTCTACAGCAAGAAGGGTGTTGTCAAGGCGCTGCGCGTGCCTGGCGGAGCCGACAAACTGACCCGCAAGATCACGGATGGCTACACCGAGTTTGTCAAGGGCTTTGGGGCAGGCGGCGTCGCGGTGGTGAAGGTCATCAAGGGCGAGGACGGGGGGGGGGCCAAGCTTGACACCGGGATCGCAAAGTTCCTGGAGCCCCTCAAGGGCGAGTTCCTCGCACTACTAGGTTGCGAGATCGGCGACACCGTGCTGTTCGTGGCTGATACGTATAGCGTCGCGACTAAGGCGATTGGTGAACTGCGTCAGAAAGTCGCACGCGACATGGCGATTGTTCCCAAGTCCGGTGCCGAGGGCGGGCCATGGAACTTCCTGTGGGTGATTGACTTCCCGATGTTTGAGAAGAACAAAGACACGGGCAAGTGGGTGGCGATGCACCATCCCTTCACGAGCCCGCGCGACGACCAGATGCAGACATTCCTCAATGCCGACGTCGATGATGAAGTCGCCATCGAGGGCATCGTGAGCGCCGGCTATGACATCGTGCTAAATGGTCAGGAGATCGCGGGCGGCAGCGTTCGCATTCACGATCAGGCGGTGCAGAGCAAGGTGTTCAAGTTGCTGGGGATGTCGCCCGAGCAGGCCAAGGAGAAGTTCTCGTTCCTGCTCGAAGCGTTGTCTTATGGCGCGCCGCCTCATGCGGGCATCGCGTTTGGCCTGGACCGTCTGGTCATGAACTTCATCGGCACGGACAACATTCGAGACGTGATCGCCTTCCCCAAGACACAGATGGGCAGCGACCTGATGACCAAGGCACCAAGTTTCGTGCCCGCTGAGCAGCTCAAGGATGTACACGTGGCGAGCATCATGCCCAAGGTGTGAAGCAACAGAGCACGCGTTGACCAGTGCTTCAGGCAAGCACGCGACGGGGCTGATAGCCCTGGTTTCGTCGCGTGCGCCAACGCACCAGGACGACAACACCAAGCACGATTGCAAAGATCGCCAGAACGGGCACGAAGACAGCGAGCAGCGACGTGATGATGGCCAGGCCAGTCTCGGCTGTTGCCACGATGGGGTTACCAATGCCGCCCGTGGTGACGAGCGATACGCCACGCGTGAACATCGTGCTGAGTTGGATCATGCCTGCGGAGCCACCTCCAGCGACGATGCCGATGATCCAAGCGACAACTGGATTGCCGATGCCAATCTGGGAGGTTGCGAGCAGCGAGCCAGCGACGACGGCTCCGGGCACGGCGATGGTGTCGAGCAGATGATCGATCCAGGGGATATAGAAGCCCGCGACCTCGATGATGCACGCAACGCTCAGCATGGCGAGGGCCATGTCGCCCGCAATCCAGTCCAAGCCATTGTTGAGGGGCAGCAGACCAGCACGCGACGCCAGCGAGGCTACGAGCAAAGGCACGAAGACCCGAAAGCCGCTGGACGCGGCCAGGCAGATGCCTGCAACAATGCTGATGGTGATAACGAGCAGGTTGGGCTGCATAGCAGTGCCTCCGGGCAAACCAATCACGCTGAGTATTGGTGGTTGCCAAGGCTTATTGGGAGGTACAGCGAACGTGTTTCAGCGTGTTCGGGTTTGGTTTGTGGGAGATATGCCAATTGATTACCGAAACCTAGCACGCTACCAAACCGGGCGCGTAATGATCGTGTAGAAGCAGGAAAAGCAAGTTCGATTGACACATAACTCAGGTCTTCGATGCTGTGGGGGCCGGTGCGTGCGTGCCGTACTTGTCGTGCCATTCGCTACGCGGGCCGGTGTAGACCTCTCCCGGGAACTGCTTGATGGCAGCCTGCTTCTTCTCGCGCCCCTTGCCTCGGGAGGGCGTGGGGGACTTCTCGGGGATCACGAACTGACCGGCTGGCAGGGTGTCGTTGTGGGCCAGGGCGGCATCGGCGGCCTTGAGCATGGTGTCATCGGCGTTCTGTTCCATGGCACGGAAGTTCTCGTAGATTTCGAGTTCGGCGAGGTCGAAGAAGTGGTAGGCCGCGGTCTTGTCACGCTGGAACTCAAGGTCGCCAGCGCCGTTGCCCGCATGCTTACGCAGGTCCTGGTCGAGTTTGGCGAGTGTGCAGAGCATCGCGTGCAGGAACAGTGCAACGTTGGCAACGCGAGCCTGTACCGACTGACGCTCCAGCAGTTTGACGTCGTAGCGTTTGCTCAGAATCTTGAACATGTAGGTGTGCTCGCTGGTCAGGCGACCGATCCGCTCGGCAACCGCACGAAGATCGGGATGGATGTTGTTGATGACCGGCATCTTGCGGCGGATGCCGAAGAAGACTTCGAGGCCCAAGGGAATCGCCCGCTTCATAATCGCAGGGCGGAAGGAGTTCTTGAAGGCCTTGGCAAGGAACGCTCCCAAGGACTCGTCCTCGTCCTTCATCAGGGCATCCTTGATTCCGACCATGACTTCGGCAAGTTGTTTGCCGCCATAGCCGAAGATGTAGGACTGCATCACTTCGTTGGCACCCTCGACGATGAGGTTGATGCGCGAGTCGCGGAAGATTCGCTCGACCTCGTTTTCGGTCATGATTGACTCGCCACCCATGATCTGCACAGCGTTGTTGACACTGCGCCAGCCGAGTTCGGAGCATAGCACCTTGCACATCGCGGTCTCGACTTGGTGGTCCTCGTCCTTGCGATCCAGCATGCCGGTGGTGATGTAGAGGATGGCATCCATCGCGTAGCAGAGCGAGGCCTGCATGGCGATGTTTTTGCGAACAAGTTCCTGTGCGGAAAGGGGCTTGCTGAATTGATAGCGAGTCTGGCTCCACTTGATGGACTGATCCATAGCAGTGCGAGCTCCGCCCAGCATGCCAGCGGAGAGTGTGCAGCGGCCGTAATTGAGGCAGGACAGGGCGATCTGCAGGCCCCGACCTTCCTGGCCCAGCAAGTTGGACTTGGGAATCTTGACGTTGTGGAAGCGGATGCGGGCCTGCCAGGTGCCGCGGATGCTCATCTTGCTGCGGTTCTTCTGGAAGATTTCAACGCCTTCGAGCCAAGGGTGACAGACGAGGGCGGAAATCTTGCCCTTGCCGTCTGGGCGAACTTCGCGAGCCATGACAGTAAAGAGGCCTGAGATCGCGCCGCTGGTGGCCCACTTCTTCTCGCCATTGAGGATGAAATGGGTGCCATCGCTGGAGATCGTGAAGTTGGTCTCTTGTCCGCCCGCGTCGCAGCCGACGTTGGGCTCGCTCAGACAGAACGCGCTGACCCAGTCCTTTGCGAGACGGGGCAGCCATTCCTTCCTTTGTGTCTCGTTGCCAAAGAGCATCACAGCCTTGCAGCCAATGGACTGATGGGCTGAAACGAGTACTGCGGTGCTGCCGCAACTCATGCCGATGCGTTCGAGCACGCGGTTGTAACTGGTGATGCCCATGCCAAGCCCGCCAAACTCCTTGGGGATGGTCATGCCCAGCACGCCCAGGCTGAAGAGCTTGTCGATAACCCATCGCGGGATTTCCTGGTTCTGATCGATCTCGATTGCGGGATGCTCGGTCCGCAGATATTCGTCGAGGCGTGCGAGGAGTTGGTCGCACTCAGCGGTCTCGCGAGGATCTTTGGTCGTGGGATATGGGAAGTAGAAGTCTTCCTTGATGTTGCCCCAGAAAAGATTCTTGGCCGGGCCCATCTTGGTCGGCTCTGCACCAAGCCACTCCTCTGCCTCCGCGATGAGTTTGCGGTCGGCTTCGGAGATGCCCTTGAGATTTTTAAGGTCGGCCATGGGAGGAACCTCGGTGAAAACGAGAACTGCAAAGCGACGGAAGAAAAAAGAGGATGCCAGCATCCACGCACGAACGACAAATCGTAGCCGGGACGGCTTGGGCTACTTCTTGGTCTTCGCAAAGAAGTTGGCGATGGCTTCACGTGCCTGTGGCGTATGGCGAAGTCGGATCAGTTCACGCTGTTCAACTTCGAGGCAGGCCTTCCACCCCTTGGTCACCCCTGCATCCTGGCACGCCAGGACCACCAGACCGGTCTGCGTCCCAGAAAGTTCGGATCGCAGATGATCGCCCGCCGCCACAGTCTTGGCAGCCCAGCGGAGGCGTCCGGCGTGACGGGAGGGGGATCCATCGCGCTCCGTTCGCTGTTCCCGGGCTTTGTTGGCCACCCAAAGCCGTGCTGTGCCCAGCAATGAAGCAGCGTCGGCGGCGACCATGTCAAACAAGCCCGCGGCGACGGCTTCGTCAAACATGAGCGGCTTGCCCTCAGCGGTGCGTCGAATGGCATCGATTGGATCGATCCGAGCCGGGAGCAGGCAAGTGCCACCCCAGCCAGGGCAGAGACCCAAACCGGCTTCGGGAAGTCCGATGGGGTAGGGCTTGACACTGGGCGCACCAATCAAGGCATCGCAGTGCATGGCGAGTTCGAGTCCGCCCCCAAGCGCAGCGCCGTTGATGGCAGCCGCGGTGGGATAGGGAAGTTGGCTCAGTTTGGCATACACGCTTGAGGCGTAGGCGAGGTAGCGATGAAGTTGGTCGTCGTCAAGAGATTGGATCGCGTTCAGGTCTGCACCCGCGACAAAGACTCGCTCGCTCGCCGAAGCAAGCACAAGGCCGATGATGTTCTTGGGCAGCGCGTCGAGCGTGGCATCAAGGCGCTGAATCAGTTCATGGTCGAGGACGACGACTGGTTTCCCAGGCTGCTCAAGTTTGAGAACCAGGACACCATCGGAGTGGATTTCAAAGGGGAGCGGAGTCATGGACCAGTGTACGAAGCCAGATGGCGAGCAAAGGCCAGATGGATGTGAACGTTCTACATCCGTTCTGGTGCTGAGATGCCAAGGCTTGCTAGGCAATCCTCCAGGACGCGCCGAGTCAGGTCGCATAGTCGCAGCCGACTCGCTTTGGTCGATGGGTCGTCGGCGTTAAGGACAGGACACTGGTCGTAGAAACTGGCAAAGCAGCCAGCGACTTCGAAGACATACTGGCAGAGGCGATGCAGTTCGAGCGAGGCCCCCACGCCTTGCATGACACTGGGGTATCGCAGCAAGGCCAGCGAGAGCGACTTCTCGGCGTTGGCTTCGATGCGGATCGGGGCTGCTCGCCAATCTGTTGGCAGGCCAGAACCGACCGCCTTGCGAAAAATGTTCTTGATGCGGACGACAGCGTAGAGCAGGTATGGGCCTGTGTCGCCTTCAAAGGCGAGCATGCGGTTGAAACTGAAGATGTAGTCCTTAGCCTTGTCAGTCGATAGATCGGCGTACTTGAGTGCCGCGATGCCGACGCATCGGCTGGTGTGCGTCAATTCTTCGGAACTGAGCGTGATGCCACGCTCGGTGCACTTCGCTTCGACAGCCTGGCGGGCGCGGTCGAACGTTTCGCGGAGGAGGTCTGAGAGTTTGACAGTATCTCCTGAACGAGTCTTGAAGGGACGACCATCCTCGCCCAGCACGCTGCCAAAGGCGGCATGATCGGTCCGAGCGAGTTGCCTGGTCTTTGGATGAGTGGCGTAACCAGCCATCTTCGCCGCGAGATAGACCTGGCGCAGGTGCAGGTTTTGTCGAGCATCCACGGCATACACGATGCGATGCGCGTCGAGTTTATAGACGCGCCGACGCACAGCGCAGATGTCGGTGGTTGCGTAGAGGTATCCGCCGTCGGTCTTGCGAATAAGGCAAGGCTCCTTGATGGAGTCCTCGCCAGCAGGAATCGGCTGGCCTGTGCCGTCGAGGCGGATGATCAGAGCGCCCTGATCCTCGATGGCGAGATTTCGAGTGACAAGATCATCGACCATGGGAGCGAGTTCGTCGGCGTAACTGCTTTCGCCCGCCGAATCGGCATCACTGACTCGCACGTCGAGTAGTTGGCAGACTTCGATGCAAGTACGCATCGTCACTTCGTAGATTTTCTGCCACACGGCGTAGGTTGCGGGCTCCTTTGCTTGCAAGGCTATCAGGGTTTTTCGAGAATCGAGGAATGCGCTGGTTGCACCATCGACCTGGGCCTCGAGTTCCGCAATCACCTTCGGGCCCATGTGCCAGTTGCGAGCAGCGGCAAGCCCCGCCATGTCCCGCTGGCACTCGACTTGGGCAGCGGCATAGGCACGGTCGAGGTCATCGAGCGTGAGATTGTCGATCGAGATCTTGCCGTCCTTGGCTAACCGCATCACCCGTGCGGTGGTCATCGCTATATTGAGGCCCCAGTCACCGACATGGTTCTGGCGGATGACCTTGTGCCCCAATCGCTCGAAGAGGCGTGCAATAGCATCGCCTATCACCGGGCTGCGCAGATGCCCGACATGCATCTGCTTGGCAAGATTCACGCCCATGAGGTCAACGACGATGGTCTGGGGTTCGCTGGTGAGTGTGATACCAAGCGATTGCGTATCCATCGCGGTCAGCGCGACCGCAAGGGCATCTTTTCGCAGTCGCAGGTTGATGAAGCCCGGGCCTGCGATCGATGATGCACTGACAGGCTCGCACACATCTTCAATCGTCAGGTTGGCCATGATCAACGCGGCCACCTCGCGCGGCGGCTTTCCGATGCGCCTGGCAAGGCCCATGGCAGCGTTGCACTGATAGTCGGCCAGATCGGTCTGCTTACTGGCAACGATGACGGGATCGATGTTCGCCTGGTCCTCGCGAAGCACGGGGAAAGCGGCGATGATCGCAGCGACGAAACGCTCACGAACGAGGGCGACTGGGTCTTGGACAGAGATCAACATAGGAAGCGGATACTACGCCCTTGTTGTGAGGGCTGGCAGCTTTGGCTGCTACTTGGGGTTGCTGGGCGACGACTCATTCCATGACGCCAAGATCGCACGCATGCGCTCCCCCACCGCAATCATCGAAGTGCTGGGCATCAGCGCGAGTGGATCGTCGATGACAGCAACCTGTCGCTGCTCGACAGCGCGAAGGCGCAGACTAGCGAGCCGATCCCACGGGTCGGCCTCATCTATCGAGTCATACTCGCTTTCGCCGCTCGGGTTGTTTGCTGGCGAAGTCTTGGGGCGGAACCAGATTATGCCATCGGGAGCGATGCGCACGATGTCCTCATTGGTGAGATTCTGATAGGCAAGGCCATCGGTGATCGCCGGAACACCGCCAGCGCCGATCAACATCTCGTGATGACACGAGCCGGGGCCGATTGCAGTAGTGGGCATAAGACTAACCAGCAAAAGGACACGCGGCGGCTGAGGATGTGGGATGGCGTTCGGTTGGCCCAGCAATCGGACTTTCTGAGCCAGCGAGGACGCGAGATTGCTCGCAACGCCATTTCGCAGCAGCGCTGCGTCGAGTGCGGTGGTCGAGGTCGCAATCTGTTCCAGCGTTAGCGGGTTGACATCGAGCAATGTCCAGTTGCGCTGGGTAGCGAGTTCTCGCAGTTTGTCCGGCACCTGTCGCGCACCCCACTGGGTAAAAACATGAGTCGGCTGGACGCGTATCAATGCTTCATAGTCGATGCCGCTTTGGTCGCCGCACGCTGGAATAGTTTGGGGAAGCACGTAGTCGTATGCGTGTCGACCAACGATCTGTTCGGCATGCCCAAGGTCGCGGAGGATGATGGCGATGGCAGGGCTGAGGGCGACGATGCGGGTTTTCGTAGCAATCGCCGGCGGGGTGGACTGGCTCGCACGATCGCTGCACGCTGCGAAAAAAACGAGGCAAGCAATCGCGAGAATAGAGGCAAGTAGGGGTAGTTTCATAGCGGCCCCTCGTGCAGCGACTTCGCGACGGTGTCGCGTAGAGCGATCAGAGTCTCTTGAGAGTGCAGCGGAAAAGCCCAGGTGCGATCGTGAACCACCGAGGAAAGACCTCGGGCGGCACGCGCGCTCGAAGCGGCGCTATCAAACGCAGCGAGACTAGTTTGGTGGGACGCACGCTGCGCATCGAGCATGGCATGCAGCCCGCGATAAGTTGCGAGCGCACCGTCTCTATCGCCCGAAGCCTTGGCCTGTGCGATAGCATCAACGAGTTCACGCTTGCGACCGGAACCGATCGCGCCGTCCAGCAATGATGGCTCGTGGCGAGCGTGATGGGCCTTCCAGATAGCCCGGTCAAGTATTTCAGGAGCGGGCACCTGAACCGTTCCAAAATCGAGTCGTGCGGTCGCTGACACTACGAGAGTTGGAGCCATATACGAGCCGGTGGCGCTACGCCGAGCGTCACGAAGTTCACGCAGCGCTGGATCGGCAACTCGTTCCAACCAAGTATTGATCCATGCGTCGGTCACCTGGTCATACAGCCCCCCTCCCAAGCCATGAATGAACAGATCGCATGTGCCAAGCCGCAGGGCTGCGGTCATCAGCAAGGCACGCGGAGCAAGAGCAGCATGATCATTAAGACTATTCGTCGTGGAAGATATATCTTGTGACAGATCAAGTGATCGATCAAGCAGCACAGGCTTGCGCGAACGAGCGATGCTCCAAAGGGGCAACTCGACATGTGAGTCAAGTCGCAGAGGTCGAATGCCCCCATCAGGAACACTGGTAGCCGCCATGTTGTAGGCTTCGACGCAGGCTACAGGATCGGCGAGCATCGCTCGCAGGAGGCTCTGGAAGATCGGCGTTCGCGAGAGTTGGCTGGCAAAGAGCGTGGACGGCGCGGGCAAGCCATGCGTTGGTGCCAGTAGCGTCGTCATCGCTCGTGTGACTTGCTCTGCGAGGGAAGTGGAGCCATCACGGCTTGCAACGAGTGCTGCCACGAGCCTGCCGAGCCTGTTTGAAAGTTCTGATGACCAACAAACAGATTTGTCCGGAGGCTCTGCAACGTACGTTGGCGCGCGGGAACTCGTCGGCACATGGGCCCCATCATTACTTGCTGCGCTTGGTCCAGTTTCTGCCCATCGCCAGACCGCACGAGATGGCGTCGCGGCATCGACAGTGATTGTCGACGATTTCGATGGATAGTGAATCAGTGTCGGGTCGTTGGTGTCATGATCGACGACGATCCACGCGGCGTGAGCCTGCTGGGATTGTGCGAGTGACTGAGTTGCAAACCACTTTGCGAGGATGCCGCAATGCCAGATCTCGGCCTGATGGCCTGACATCACGATGGCACGGTCCAAGGGCAAACCAAGCGCCATGCGGGTCTGTCGAGCAAGGTCTGATCGCGCCATCACAAGCGGAGCCCGATCCCCTCGAATGAGCACACTAGCGACCGAGTTGGACCCATTCTCGTTGGCCATGCCATGCAAGGTAGCCGCACGTACCTGGTTTGGTCGAAGCGGCAACGAGACACTATCGTGCGAGTGCATGGACCTGTGATGCTGATCCATCTTGGTCCGTTGCGTTATGCGGTGTTGATCATGAAACTCGCGGCATGGTCGCTAGCGATGCTCCAGTTGTCGAGGCAGCCGCTTGCACGCTGCTCACTTGTGAAAGGAGATCTGGCAGGGGGTGGCTGTTTACATACATACCACCCGCGACGTTGGCGACGACGTTCATCGGGAGTCGTTCGCGTTGCGAATAGATTTCGCGTTCAAAGACGGTTCGGTAATGTGCCAACCTCTTCGCGGGATCGTCAAGGCCGCCACCAAAGGTCCGGGCGAGATCGTTGTAGATGAGCGCGACGGGTTGCTCGACAATGCGAAGACGCTGGGCCGCAGCCTGCACCCAGAATTGCATCGGAAACGCATACCCTGGAATGGTCGGGCGGAGTTGGCGCAACGATCGAACGCGATAGGCCTTGAAGCCGCAGAACGCGTCGGTCAGGGTCGTAGCGAGTGTGCTGCCGAGGCGATCATTGATTTCATTGGTGATGATGCGATTGATACGCTGGCGGTCGATGGGCGCAGGCATTGCTGAACTGCGACTTTCGGTCATGTATCGCGAGCCACTCACGATGTCGGCACCAGTTTCAAGGGCGGTTTCGAGGAATCGTGGAATCGCTGCGGGCTCGTGCTGCCAGTCGCAGTCCATGGTCACGAGCCAATCGAACTTGCGATCAATTGCGAAAGCAAATGCATCGCGGAGCGACGTGCCATACCCGCGATTGCGGGCGTGGCGCAGCACTTCGACAGGGAAATCAGGAAGGATGTGCGGGGTTGCGTCGGTGGAGCCGTCGTCGACCACCAGCACATCGGAATGGACCTGCAAGGTTGCGCGCAAGACTTCCGCGATCGTCGGTGCTTCGTTGTAAGTAGGGATGGCGACCAGTGTTCGCATGGAGAGTTTGATGCCGAGTTGGACTGAGCGTGACTGAGTGATCGCATCGATTGCGACCTGACCATTGGCTACGCATGTGGGCCAATCTCGATGCACCTCTTTTGTGCGATTTTTTCGAATAGGGTTAGTTCGCTATTTGCTGTGCCAACAAGGACCGCGAGTATCGCTGTCAGTCGGCTCCCGCTGGCCCGGTAGGATCATCGGGGCGATTGCCGGTCGCGCCCGAAGAGCGCGCAAGGCTTGTGAACGCGGCGAATCCGAACGGTTCGGCTTCCTCTGGAGAACCTTCGCGATACCGTTGCTCGCGGGCAGCGTTGGAGACCTGGTCCATCGTCCGCTCGCTGATGGCGTGGAAACCACGAATCTCATGAAGCGGCAACGTGTAAACCTCTCCCCCAGGAGTCTCGATCTGAAAGACCGTGCATTGCAGAATATGCGAGAGTTCGATCATCTTGGGTGTTTGGTCGAATGTCGCGGCAAAGACGGGAGAGACGCGACCGATCGGAATGCGCTGGCCTTGAGCCGTGACAATGCCAACGCGCCCGTCGCTCATTGGCTCGGCACTAGGCTTCTCTTTTTGGATTTGGGCTTGCGATTCGGCCTGGGCGATGATCAGTGATATGAGCATTTCACGGATCACGTTCTGCCAGAAGACCTCGCGATATGACTGGGTTTCCGTTGGTGACTGACCTCTGGCTAGACCAGTATGGATATTGGCGTTGGGATGAACAGGGGCAACGGCGGGCAGCAGCTCGGCTGGGGTTGGTCCGGTGAGTGTCGGGGGCGCGGAGGCTCCCTGAACTGTCGAGACGACCACAGGCGTAACAGCGGGCACTTTGGGCGATTGTGCGCTCGACTCTTTATGATTTGCCATGGAGCATCGTTCGCCAGCTGCACGAGTGGAACGGCAGAAAGTGGCATGGATTTCTGGTCATGTTTGCCCAAACGGCACGACCGGAACGAAAGAGCGAAAACCAAGCGCACTAAACGCATCTCTTGACAAGGTTGGAGCGTTCACAACCGATGCCAACGGCACGTTCATATGGAGGTGCGTTATGGGGCCGTCTGAAAAAGCTTTTCAACAAGTTCGCAACATCCTTGGCAAGTTGGATCGCAACATCGATCAACTTCGCACCACTCGCACCGCTCCCGTCGAACCACCGCCACAGCCGGTCGCGCCCGCAGGGCAAAGCGCGACGAGCAAACTGGCCGATCGGACCGATCGAATTGGCGGGGAACGTCCGATTCCCGGGAGCCAAGCCGGGGCATCGACGACGCATGCACGGGCATCAAGTGCCTATGGACGTGCGACTCCGATTCCACCGTCGGGACATTGACCCGCTTGCAAAGACGTCAGCCAGTCAATGTGTGAGTTAGTGTGCGAGGGCAGCGGCGTATTGAGCATACGATTTTGTAAATGGTCTTGGCTTGAAGCCAAAGTCGATCCGAGCCTTGGTGGTGTCAGCAATACTGTCTTGCGCCCCCATGCGAGCCATCCCAGCGTCAAAGGGAAGCAATCCCCCCAACCCCAGCAGATCGGCGGCTTGGGCGACAATCGCAACCGGCTCGGCGGGGATACCGAAGGGAACAAACTTGTGCGCACCGGGCGTGTTGTCGCGAATTGTGCGCAGCATCTCGGGCCAAGTCATGGTTTCTGGGCCAGCAAGGTTGTAAACCTCGCCATAGGTTGCTTCGTTGGAGATCGCTGCGACGAATGCCGAGCAAACATCTTCGACAGCGATGGGAGCCACTCGTCCGACGCGGGGTTCGATACCACCAAGCGGCACGCGGTAGTCTGGCTTGCCACCTGTGAAGTAGGGCAGGAAGAAGTACGGCGGGATATCGCCCTTGCACCATGCCTGTGCCATCTTGATGAAGTCACCATCGGGGCCGTGGATGAGGCCAGGTCGCATCATGGTCCATTGCAGGGAAGAAAAGCGAATCGCGGCTTCGGCGTCCCACTTGCTCTGCTGATACTCGCTGACACCGACATCAGAAACGTTCATGGCGGACATCTGAAGGAATCGCTTGCAGCCCAGTTGCTCGCATGCTCCGACCAGAATCCGGGCAATATCGACGTGGGCACGCTGGAAGGTCTGGCCCTTACGACGGTCCTCGCGGATGATCCCGACGAGATTGATAATGGCATCAGAGCCACGAACGAGTTCGTTCGCGTCTGCGGGGTTTGAAGCGTCGCCCAGCACCAGCGTGACGCGGGTGTCATTGGGAAGTACATCGCGGGCCTTATCGCGACTTCGGGCAAGGGCGCGAACGTGGTGCCCGGCTTGAAGCAGCGACTGCACCATGGCGCGCCCAACAAAGCCCGTGCTTCCAGTGATTGCGATCGTCTTGTGTGCCATGCGAGCCAAGCATAGCGACGCTCACGCTTCGTGACGATTACCCTGTGCCATGCACTGGGCGGATGCGACTGATACTTCGGACACGAACGGGACGATTCTTTCGGTCAAGAGTCTGACGTTTGGTTACGCACCAGGCGAACCGGTACTCCGCGATGTCACGCTGCGGGTACGGGCTGGAGCAATGCTGGTGGTGGTTGGGCCAAACGGGGCTGGCAAGTCGACGCTGATCCGGAGATTGGCTGGATTGTTGCCAGGCCAGGGTGTCTCGCTGCTGGGGCGATCATTGAGCGCATGGTCCATATCGCAGCGGGCGAGGCATATTGGGTACGTGCCGCAGGTTCCGGGCGTGGCCTTTGGATTCACGGTTCGTGATGTCGTCGCGTTTGGATTGCCCGATGGTGTGGGGGCAGAGTCTTCGGAGGGCCAACGTGCTGTGCAAAGCGCATTGGAACAACTGGGGCTGGCGATGATGGCGAGCAAAGCATTCGCCCACCTCTCTGCGGGGCAGCAGCAACGGTCAGCGCTGGCACGAGCCATCGTGCGTGTGACTTGGCCATCGGGCGGGACCAACCAACTGCGTGATCGAGCGCTGCTGTGCGATGAGCCGACCAGCGCACAAGACCCTGCGCAGGCGATTCGCACATTGCGCCTGCTGCGGTCGCTCGCGGAGAGGGGCGCGGGCATCGTCGTGATCATGCATGATCTGGGGCTTGCGTTACGATGGGCAGATGACGCGGTCGTGCTGTCGTGTGACGGGCGGCTAGCGGCAGCGGGCGAAGCAAAGGATGTGCTGACGCCAAGCGTGCTGGAGCCCGTCTTTGGTGTGCAGTTTGCGTTTGCAACGACGCAAGAGGTGGGCCTGGAAGGTGGCAAAGCGATTCGGACGCTCATCGCTTTGGATGTTCCGCCCGATCTACGCTTGGGTGCGGAAGTTGTGAGCGGACGAACACCGGGCAACGGGGCGCTGGAGCACGAATGAATTGGCAGAGCATCATCAACTGGCTTCTTGGACACATCCAGATCGTCATGGTTGTGTTGATCTTCGTGCTGCCCACGCTGGGGAAACTCTGGCAGCGGGCCAACAAAGCCAGGCAGATGCGTTCGGTCAAGATGCAGATCGAGCAAGAGCGGATCGAGGGACTGCGGACGGGCCGGATATCCGAAGTTGCCAAAGTGCCCACACCGATCGCGATCGACCAACTTCGCATTGGCGATGACGCGGGGGCAACGCGAGAACGTGATGCACGAACTTTGCAGTCTCAGCAGCAGCGAACCAACGCCCAGGGGCGAGGCGCAATGGGAACGCCAGCGTCGCGTTCGATCCAGCCGAACCGTCCCCTGAAACCTCAAGTAACTGCAAAGCTCAGGGTTTCAGCATCGCCATCGACCACGGCCGGACTAAATACTGGACCAAATGCTGGACTTGGCGCTGGATCAGGAACTCTATCTGGATCAATGCGGCAGATTCGCCTTCCGGGCGGAATCATCATCGAAGTGCCCGACGAAAGCACGCCAGCCCCACGACGAGCACAGGCTCCCGCCATCAACCCCGCACCCACCGGCTTACCCGCTGCTCCTTCCAAGGTTCAAGGCAAGCAGAAGCGCTTAGCCAAGCCGCATCATGAATCTTCGACCACTCGTTCGGAGGCTGATCGCAAGGCAGCCACTGCGGCCAGTGATGCGGTGATGGCCGCGGCGTATGGCGAGGCTGCGGGCCCGCGACCCACAGCCTCTATGGGTGCGAGCATGATCGGCCCCGGGACGCGGGCAACGGCCAAGAACGGACCCCGAGCATCGCTGCTTGGATTGGCAGGGCCCAACGCGACTCGGGACGAGATTCGACGGGCCTTCCTGCTCAGCGAAGTACTGGGACGGCCCAAGGCCGATTCTCAGTAAAGCGGCTTCTCGTAGAACTCAACGTGAATGGTCGGATGCGGTGACGGACGACTTTTCTCGCTCAATGGTGATGGGGCCAACCCGTACCGAGAAGTCGCGTGACTCGCTTTGGATACTCCAGCCCGAAGCATTGGGATTCGTGGGTAAAAGGTCGTAGACGCTCTGTCGACGGATGCGAGCGGGGCCGACGGATATGTCTAATTGGGTTGAGGCTAAGACACGCAGGCCATCAGAGTCGATCGAAGCGCTCGCCAATTTTGTCTTGACCAACGCTCGTGCCGTGCCGCTGCGTGTGGAAGCCTTGGAGTCTTTGCCCTCGACGATTCGTGCTTTCGATTCGCCCAGTAGTCGATACTGATCGGACTGGTCAAAATTGGCCATGTTCGCTAAGTCGATCACTATGCTCGCGGGCAGCAGCCTGAGTGGAGGCGTGAAAGTCGCGACACTCTCGCGTTGAGCGTTGAAGAGTTCGTGCAGAATAATAGAGCCATCGGAGTCGATGGAAACGATCAGCCGCTGGCGGGGCGTGACGATGGCATCTTTGACTAGATCGACGGTGATCGTCCACTTGCCAGTGACGTCGGGTGCTGAACAAGTGCGGACTTCATCGCTGACGATTGAATCAATCTCCAACCGACGCGTTATGCTCGATGGCCCGGGGGCATAGAACACAGAGGAGGGAATAGTGACCGAATCCAGTTTCGTGGGATGGGAAAGTACTGATCCGGGCGGAACTTGCTCGATGGGACGGCTGCCCGAATGGGCGCACGCCCAGAGCAGGCTTGCAAGCGGTATCGCGCAGGCGAGGACCAATCGCCCACGCCATGGACCATGTGTCGTGCCAGCAGTTTTCATATTCGCAGCATCCTTCGAAGGCCAGTCACGCCGAACCAGAAACCTGCCAACGCCAGAGCAAGCAGGACACCCAGGGGCAGCATGAGTTCAGCAATCGTCATGGCACGCCAGGTGGCGCCTTCGATCGCCAGCGTGCTCCACTTGAATGGACTCACGCTCGCGGCGGTCTGGACCCACTTTGGCAGGAAGAAGAGGGGGACGGTGCCGCCGCCGATCATGGCGAGAATGAGCACAAGGCTGCGTCCCATGCCCGAAGCGCCGCCCTCGCTGTGGGAGAGTCCTGCGATGAGCATCATCAGGCCAGTAAATCCAATCGCGTTCACGATGATGACGAGGGCCATGATGTGCGGGCGTTGGACACGCACTCCCAGAGCCATCATCACGGCAAGCAGCAGGAGTTGAACAAGGACGCAGGCAATGGCGCAGGCCAAAGCCTTACCCAGGAGCAGTTGTGCGGGCGAAATCGGCGCGACACTGAGGCGGCTGAGCGTGCCCGTCACTCGCTCTGACACCAGGGCCATAGCGAAGGCCGTCACACAGCCCATCAGGCCCCAAACGATGCCCTGTCCTAGTGAGATTTCGAAGGAACTACTGGGCTGACCTTCACGGTCACGAGACATCTCTTTGACATTGACTTGCACCGGGTTGAAACCAGCGGCGGGTGCGCCGGTCGTCGCGATATTGCCACCCATTGCCCCAGAGGATTGCATCGATTCCAAGGCGTTCAAAAAAGCTCCGAACGCAAACTTCTGTGTCGTTGATAAATCAGAGTCTTGGATTCGTTGGCGGCCCTGCCCGACCGTGTCCTTCATGACTTCCGCATCGGTGAACACCCGCTGCATCACAACAAAGGCTTTCTCGGTCAACTTTCCCTGCAGCATTCCAGCGGCGGCACGCTGGGCAGGATCGACGTAGGTATCCAGTTGCATCGACTGGCCAGAAAACAGACCTCGGGCTTGCTGCTCAAAGCCTTTGGGAATCACGACCAATGCCGTGATATCGCCCTTGCGGAGCAGGGCTTCGCCAGCGTCACGCGATGCAGGGACTTGGACTTTCAGTACATCGTCCTTGTTCAACGCTTCCAGCAGCACTAGCGAACTCTTGCCGCCATCCTCGTTCCAGACCGCGATCTTCATTCCCCCAGAAGCACCGCTTCCCGCTCCGCTGAAAATCAAGCCAAAGAAAACGGCGAACAGAACCGGAAAAATGAAGGTGAAAAAGAAGTTGCCGCGATCCCGGCAGAGCAGGAGCAGGTCCTTCTTCGCGATGGCAAGAATTGCGTTCATGGCACGCTCCTCGCGCCATCCGCACACATCGCTCCGCTCGCAAGTCGCTCCATCAGCAACGCAGTGAGTTGCGCCCGTTCAACGAGACTGTCGAGTTCGATCCACTCCTCGGTGGTGTGGAGGCCCCCGCCTCGGACACCCAGAGTGTCTATGACGGGCAATCGGTTCTCAGTCGCAGCCTGAATGTTGTTACCATCGCAGACTCCGCCCGTGCTCGAAAAGTTCATGGTGGCGTGGGGCGTAGCGCGGGATTCGTGAAGAAGCGAGAGGCAGTCTCGGGCGAGGGCGGCGAGGCGAAGCACACCATCGGTCGATGGCTTGGCAGGGCGGTTGAAGATCAGGTCGACCTGTGTGCTGGGCAGCATGTTGTGGTGCTTGTTGAGTGAAGCGAGTTGTTCGCGGGCACGGGCCTCTGCGGCGGGGCGAAAGCAACGCACGTTGCCCCAGGCTCGGGCAAGGTTTGGCACGATGTTGGTCGCGCTGCCGCCCTCGATAGGCCCGATGCTCAGTATCAGGCCCTGTGCGGGGTCGGCAAATGCACCGGCTTTGGTGATTGCTTCTGCGAGAGCATGCACCGCAGAGACGCCCTTGGTGAAGTCACGACCAACATGGGCCGCGCGTCCGCGACACTCGATCATGAACTGCCCACTACCCGGACGCTCGATCACGAGCCCGCCGTCTGGCATGGCTGGTTCAAAGACCAGTCCTGCATCGAAGTGTTCGTTTGCGCAAGTCCGAGCGAGCGCGCGTAACGAAGCGTCGGCATGGAACGTGCCGGTTTCTTCGTCGCTGATAATTGCAAAGGTCCAGGAGATCGGAACGCCAAACGCCTCGATGGCTTCGAGTGCTGCAAGCGAGACAAGCAAGCCACCCTTCATGTCCGCACAACCGGGACCAGTCGCGGTCTTGCCATCCTGGGAGACAACCAGTTGGCGGAATGTCCCGGCGGGATCGTGGACGGTATCGATGTGTCCGCAGAGCAAGACTCGGGCCGCTGCGCGTTGGTGCGTCCGCGTAGCGACGAGCATTGGTGGAGGCGAGCCGGTTGCGACAACACCTTCGCGAAGCCACTCTGGGGCGGGATCGCCATCAACGTCGCGGCAGGTCGCTCCGAGGGACTCAAACCGGGCGCGAAACCAATCTCGACAGGCATCGAGGCCCGTGGCGTTGCGATGTCCCGTCGGGATTGAGACTAAATGTCGAAGTTCTTCGACGCGCTTCGCTCGTTGCGGCGCGAGGTGATTGATCAATGCGTGCTGGGTCGGCGTCAGTGCCACAGGGTCACGGTACGCGGCTTGATCGGTGCTGTTGGTTGCTTCGCTAGTATCCTAGTGCTAGGCCGCCTTTTCGCGGATCGCTCGCGGCATCCCAGCCATGGCCATCCGATCTGCTGCGGATGAGTTGCACCGTCCCTATAGGCGACCGCTGGTTCACTTCATGACCCATGGCACGCAATGCATCGGCGACTGGGCTATTCAGCAGTGCCGGCTCGAGTTGGAGAACATGGGGCGACCACTGGTGATGGAATCGTGGCTGGGAAACCGCATCCAGCGCTCCCCGATCAAACAGCAGAACATTGAGCATGGACTGGAGAGTCGCCGAAATGATGCGTGGGCCACCAGATCCGCCAGCGACGATGCGAACGCGCCCATCGTTTCCCAGCACAATTGACGGTGTCATTGCGCTAAGCGGGCGTTTTCCTGGCTGGGGAGCGTTCTTTGCAGATTGCATCAGCCCGAAGGCGTTGGCCTTGCCCGAACGGACGGCAAAATCGTCGATTGTGTCATTCAGGCAAAAGCCAAACTGCGGCACTGCAACCAGCGATCCAAACTCAAGATTGATGGTCTCTGTGCATGCAACGGCGTTGCCCGCCTCATCGACAACGCTCAGGTGTGAAGTGCCATGATCTTCGCGGGGAACCGGAGCAACGCCATAACTGTGCTGCTCGTTGGTGCAGCCAAGTCGGATCGATTCGGCGGCACGTTGCAATCGCTGCGGATCGAGCATTGTCTCGATGGGAACATCGACAAAGTCGGTGTCTGCAAGCCAGCGTGCCCGATCAGCAAAAGCGTGCTTGGCGGCTTCGCAGACGAGATGGATGTACTCGGGGTGAACGTATTGGGGGTTAGACGATGCGCCAGCCTTCGACAGCGCAACCACATCGCGCAGATCGTTGCTTCGCAGTTCAAGCATCGACAACACCTGCGCCAAGACAAGTCCCCCGCTGCTCGGTGGCGGCATCGAAAGCAGACGATTTCCCTGAAACGCCGTCGCAAACGCGGCTCGGTATCGCGGGCGATACGTGGCGAGATCTTCGAGCGTGAGTTCGCCCCCATCGGCATGCACGGCATCGACAATCGCCTTCGCAACCTCGCCGCCATAGAACCCCGCAGCACCCTCGCGAACGATTCGCTCACACAACTCGGCTTGTCCTGATGTGTCGATGTGGTCGCCGACCTTGACATTCCCCTGCTTCAGGAGTCTTCGCCATGTCCACTCGAAGCGCTGCGTTCGGGATATGTCCCGTTGCATCCAGGTCGCGATCTCCATCGCACTGGTCACGTAGTGGGCATCCGCCTCGAATCCCGCTCGGGCCAGGGCAATTGCCGGAGCCAGCACGCGAGCACGCGAAAGTGTGCCCCATCTATCCAAGGCTTCGAGCATACCCGCGACATGCCCGGGGATGCCGACGGCCTGACCACTCCGGGTGCTGGCGTCGGGATCGCTCACTTTCTCAAAAAAGTCTGGACTAAGGTGGGCCGGTGCGGTTTCGCGATAATCCAGAACGTGCGTGCCTGAGATTCTGGCATCTTTGCCAGACCCGTACACGAGCATGAATCCCCCGCCCCCCACGCCACAGGAATAGGGGCGGACCACCGAAAGGGCGAAACTAGTCGCGACCGCGGCATCTACGGCGTTGCCGCCCTGCTGGAGGATACTGACACCAGCGCCGGAGGCGAGGGGGTGATCAGCGGCGACCGCAGCGTGTGAGAAAAAGCCAGGCATGGAGGAGCGTACATCGGGTGGATAGGGCTTGCGGGTTCTATCCTTGGCGGCTTCCGGCCAATCGCCAAACTGCGGCCTTGCCCGTGGTGGAGGTTGGTTCTGCACTTTCAAGGACGAAGGCCCACGCCGCTGATATGTCGGCGGCTAGGCAACGAAGAGTCGCATGGCACAAGAAAAGAACACCCGTCTCCGAATTATACTTCCTGCCCTTATGTTGGGATTAGGGATGGCCGTGGCCATTTCCATCTTCCGGACGTCGCGCACTTCGCCCGCCACGCAGCCCCCAGCAAGTCTTGCTGCTTCGACGGAACAAGCAACACCGGGGGCAACACCGGCAGCCGCAGCGCCCGATCCAGCAGGGCTGGCTGCGAACAAGATGCCCCAGATAAGTTCGGCACCAATAGCGCCATCAGTAACAGATGTCTCCGCGCACGTCGGAACTCAGATCGTCTGGGCCTCGCTCCGCGCACAAGCATGGACATCGCAAGGGAACTCCAAGCCCGAGGCAATCGGTTCGCTCGATCCCGCCAGCGATCAGGCCTTGCACATCGAGTTCTCCGAGAAAGGTGCGGGGCTTGCATTGCTGCAGCTCACCCGTCACTTCATCAATATCAAGGACACGCAGCACGTCACACTCCAATCAGCAGTGCCCCAGCAGGAGGGCAACCCTGCGAGCGGCATGGTGCCTCTCAGCGTGCTTGCACTCGAAGTAACGCCCCCAGGGCTTGCCAACCAACCACCGCCCACGCCCGTCGTGGTACCGCTCTTTGACAGCCCTTCAGGGCCTTTATGGCGGATTGTGCCGGGATCAAAGGGCGGATCGACGGCCCAACTCGAGGCACTGATCGCGGACGCGAACAATAAACCTGCGCTGCGCATCACTCGCACTTACTCACTGACCGACAAAACCGGCGGCTTTTTGCTTGATCAGCGCGTCGAGAACCTGACCACCTATCCAGTGACAGTTCGTTGGTATCAGATGGGACAAATTGACTTGCCCCAAGATGCCCTCAGTTATGGTGGCGACAAACGTCGCCTGCGCTTTGGGCATCTGCTCGAAGACACCAAGGATCCAACGCGCAAGGCGGTGGTAAGCGATGACTATGTGATCACGCACGATTCGGTCCTTGGTAGCCTGGACAAGAAGTCCAACGCGTACCTGGCTGAGAAAGTGGCTTGGCCAAACGCATTATCCATCAGCGAGAAGTACGAGTTGGTTTGGATGGGGATGACCAACCGCTACTTCTCCGTCGCTGCATTTCCTGTGACCACGCCGCTGGCCACCGGCGTGGATCTGGCGTGGCAGTGGATCGAGAAGATCACGCGAATCTACACCCTCGACCCTGCGACCAACAAGCCGGTCGTGGGCATGCGACTGGATAGCAAGGCGTTGGCCCTCGCGCCATCGGGGTTTTCGGGCAGCAGCATCGGCCTTCCCATGAATATCTACGCTGGGCCCCTGGAACGCAAGACCATCCACGCGGACACACTCCGCGAGAGCATCGGGCTTGATGGACTGGTGGTCTACAACTTTGGTGGCCCCTGCGGACCCTGCACGTTCGGCTGGGTGACGAGCCTGCTCATTGGCCTGCTGCGATTCCTGCACAACAGCATCTTCTTTGATTGGGCAGTTGCGATCGTTTTCCTTGTGGTGATCGTGCGATCTATCCTGCACCCGGTGACGCGCTGGAGCCAGATTCGTATTCAGCGCTTCGGCAAGCAGATGTCGGCTGTGGGACCCAAGCAAAAGGAACTTCAGGAAAAGTACAAGGATGATCCCAAGAAACTTCAGGTTGAAACCGCTCGCCTGTGGAAGGAAGAAGGAATCAACCCCGCAGGCATGCTCGGATGCATTCCGATGTTCTTGCAAACGCCTGTCTGGATCGCCCTTTACGCGACGCTCTACTTCGCGTTCGAGTTGCGTCATCAGGGCGGCTTCTATGGTGTCTTCCAGGTAATCCAGCCCACGTCCTCTCCGTTCTGGCAATTCATGGGCGACCTTGCCGAGCCCGACAGGCTGATCTACTTTGGCAAGGTGCTGTTCACAGTCCCACTGCTTGGTCCCATAGAGAGTTTCAACATCCTACCGCTGATACTTGGTGTTGTCTTCTTCATTCAACAGAAGTACCTGACGCCGCCCAGCGCAACCAAACTGACTCCCGAAATGGAGATGCAGCAGACCATGATGAAGTGGATGATGGTGGTGATGTTCCCGGTCTTCATGTACAACGCCCCCAGTGGTCTTGCGGTCTACTTCATTGCCAACTCGGTGCTGGGCATCCTGGAATCCAAGTGGATCAAGCACTACATTGACAAGCACGGGCTGCTTGATCTGGACAAGATGAAAGCCACTCGCAGCAAGAAGGGCAGCAAGTCTGGTGGCAACTCTGGCGGGAGTAGCGGCGAAAGCTTCATCGAGCGCATCCAGCGCCTCGCAGAAGATCGCCAGAAGCAGTTGCAAAAAGACCAGTTGAAGAAGAAGTAGCCCGGGCGTGCAATGCTGTCCCTCACCGACACAATCCTCGCTCAAGCCTCGGCCGCGGGGGTCTGCGACCTCGCGATCATCCGAATTGCCGGTCCCAACACATCCGCGCTCCTGCAACTGGTTCAGGCGAACAAGCCGCGTGAACTTGCTCGGGGAGTTGCCCGCATATTGTTAAGGCTGCCGAGAAGTTCGACTTCATGTTCAGGCAACGCTCTACCCTTGCCGGCAACAGTCCTGCGATTTCCTGGGCCTAACAGTTACACCGGGGATGACGCGGCGGAAGTGGTTATCCCTGGCAATCCCCAACTGGTGCAGCGATTGATTGGTGCGATGCTCTCGCATGACACGCCCGACCGCACCATTCGCCTGGCTCAGCCAGGTGAGTTTACAGCCCGAGCCTTCCTTCGCGGCAGATTGTCACTGGCACAGGCGGAGGGAGTGGCATCAACCATCGCCGCGGCCAACCAGCAGCAACTTGCTGGCGCACGAGAATTGCTTTCGGGTGTCGCTGGAGCGCGATATCGCCACTGGGCCGACGAACTGACGACGCTGCTCGCATTAGTCGAAGCGGGCATCGACTTCACCGACCAGGAAGACGTGGTAGCTATCGCTCCAAATGCGTTGCGAGCGAGACTCGAAGTGCTGCGAGGTGCGATTCGAGCACAAATCGGGCATGTTCGCGGATACGAACCCACCGACGCTTTGCCCCGCGTTGTGCTGGCAGGGGCACCCAACGCGGGCAAGAGCACGCTTTTCAACGCGCTACTCGGCCGCACCCGCGCGGTCGCATCCCCCACCATTGGCACCACCCGCGATGTTCTGGCGGAGGAACTGGACCTGGGTCGCGACGCACCAGGAGCCGGACGCGTGCTCTTGTGCGATCTTCCGGGGCTGGATGAAGGCCCCCGCAAGTCACTCCATCCAGGACGTGCCGAGCGTGGTGAGGCGAGGGCACAAACCTCCGAATCGGATATAGCCGCACAGCGTCGTGCGCTTGAAACATTGGCAAAGGCCGACCTGGTGCTTTGGTGCCAAGCGTCCGGTGCCAGCCACCATCACCAGCCCCGACACGCTGATGTCGCCCTTGACCCAGCACGCACACTTTTGGTCCACACGTTCGCCGACCGGGCCGCTCTTACTCCCGACTCGACTTTGATCGCCGGCATCTCCGCCCATCCCGCCATCTTCGCATGCGCCTTGGACGGCTGGAACCTTGGGTGGCTGCGACGAATGATCGCTGCCCACGCCTTGGCGATGGACTCGGCGGGGGCGGCATCGTTACTGCCGCGACATCGTGAGTCACTGGGTGCTGCACTGGCGAGTCTCGAACTGGCACAAATAGCGATTGCAATCGACGCACGAATTCTGGCAAACCCAGAGGCAGTGGCTCACTATCTTCGATCTGGCCTGAACGCATTGGGCCAACTCGTTGGGCATGTATCGCCAGATGATGTGATCGGACGCGTCTTCGCGACTTTCTGCGTCGGTAAGTAGCCCTGGATTTGGTTGTTTGTGCGAACTGGACACCTACAAGCACCAAACACGCTTCACGACGGAACAAACCTCCCATTCCGGCGAATCACATTGGATTGCCGATGGTTGCTGTCAACCTGGGGTTCTTGCATTCCACCGTTCTCAAACGCGTGCAGTCATCGCACTCTTCCCAACCCGACGCCGGTCTTACCAATGCTGGTGTTGCCAATGCTGGCATTACCGATGCTGGTAAGTCGTCCACTGAGTCTCAGCAGTCATCGTCGTCGACTCGGGACGCGCATCGCGAGCGACTTGCGAATCTCGCTCAAAAGGCCTCACTGTCTACTAACTTGGCTACTAATTTGGCGGGTAACTCGGGGAATCAGGCATTCGACGATCTCGCAACGTACCTTCGCCCGGCATTCGCGGCTTTTTTTCGCGATAAGTGCAAGGGAAAGCACGACCTGATCGAGGACTTATCGCAGAAGTCGCTGGTGGGCCTGTGGCAAGCACTCTCCCGGGGGCGATATGACCCGCAACGTTCAGCAATCACCACGTTCGCTTATGCCATAGGCCACAAGGTTTGGCTCCAGCACCTGCGGGCAACGGGGCGTCGAGATGCCGCGATCGATCGATATACCCGTTTAGTAGCCCAAGCCCAGCCACGAAGCACGGCGGCGGATCGCAAGTCCCTGGGCGAAGAAGCCGCACACGCCTCGCTCCTGGAGGCAACGCGAGCGGTCCTGTCGGAAAGCAGTCAGACGCCTGTGCTCTCGGATGATGAGCGGTGGCTGCTGCGGGCGTGGGCGGGCGGACAGTCTGACCGCGATCTGGCCAAGGCCATGGGAATCGCCGCGAGCAATGTGAACGTCCGCAAACAACGCGCCTATGCCAAGTTGCGCGAGTATCTCAATAAAGTGGGTCTGACGAACGCTGAACCAATTCCGTAAAGTCGGCTTGAAATCGGCGGCAATGTGCAATGACTGAGCGCAGGGGTTTGGCTGGCGAATCAGTTATGGAAGATGTCGGGCATCAGGACGTTGGCTGAGATGGGAGCGGATTATCCCTCGCTCGCCTGATCCGCTGGTACACGCAAAGGTCACACCGATGGCAGGAATGCAACACAACGCTGATCACGCCAACGGTGGCCTGCACGATGACCTTCTGATGGAAGATCTGGTCATGCAGGCCGTCGAAGTTGAGCAGTTCGAGCGGGCGACCATGCCAGCCAGCCAGAACCTTGGCCAGATAATTGGCCACAGTTTCCAGCCCGGGCATCTACTCCGGCTGGCAGGCACGTCCCAAACAACAACTGCACGTCCCGCCAGTCGAAACCTTGCGTGGCGGTTTGGATCTTTGGCTGCTGCCGCAGCGATTGCGATCGCGACGTTCCTTTCGCTTCGAGCACCCGCGCCTCAGTCAGCAGTGCCTGCGCCTGGGAAATCCGATCGCGCTGGACTAGTCTTTGTTCCTCCCTCCAATCCTGAAACAAGGCGCGAATCAGATCACGTCGTCCGACTCGTGAGCACGCCAGACAAACTCGAACCCTACGCCTATCTCGATCCTGATTTGGTCGATGGGCTTCCCACGCTGTCTGGCGAGCGATCGCTCTTGGTTGCGGTGTATCGGGGCATGGAGTCTGGCACGTCTGGTTGTGATTGCTTGACCTGGTCAGTCCAGGATGCCTCCAACATGCAGGCCAAGCCGGACATGCTCGCCGATGCTGTCCACTCGCCATGCGGAGCCGCGAGTCGCGGCGTGACGCTGGTGTCGATCACCGGCCCGCGCACCATGCTGCCATTCCACGACGACGACGCACGCGAACTGGTGCAATGCCTGGCTGATGTGGCCAATGACGACGCAGACAACGATCCGTGTGTTGTGGACGATCTCTGCCAGGCGACGCTCGCGGCCTTATGCCTGCCCGCTGAGTTGTCGGTGCGGACGCTGAGCGTGCGGGTCGGCGAGTAAGTCGCGTCAGCCAAGCTCTTCACCCGTTCAATCGACGTCGCAACTCCAAGGCTGCGTGGGCATCGCTGCAAGTCCAAGACGCATCGTGTGCGCCGAACCGGAAGATCGCTCGAATCGACGGGGCACTTATCTCGAAAGTTTCTGCACCTTCAAGACCGGACACGGCTCGAATGATCTCGGCCGGCAGATTTGTGGCTCTTGCCTCAAGCCAGGACTCTTCGACCTGGGTCTGCAAGAGAAGTCGGGGCACGCCCAGTTCGGCAACGCACCCAGCGACTCTCGTCGCTCGCTCGATGGTGTCCTGGCCAGAGATAATGCCTTCAAAGCCTGCCATTGGATACTTGAGCGTAGCGGCTGACCGCTCGAACTTGTTCGGCTACTCTCATTGTTGAGGGTGGGCCAGGATCGGCCCCACTTCCTTCATGGATGAACGGCGCGAATCGCCGATGGAAGCCTGCTATGGGTCGCCTGCCTATCGAGTTTCAATCTCCGACGTGTGTGCGCTTGGACGGTCGCGATCTGGTCGCGTTCGCCGGTTGCAATTATCTCGGCTTGGGAAGCCATCCGAGAGTGATTGCGGCGCTGACCGATGCGGCCCGAAGGCTGGGACTTTCCACGACCGCATCGCGTGAGACCACTGGCAACAGTATTTCGCACGAGGCCCTTGAGGCTGAGCTTGCTGCATTCGTTGGGCAGGAAGCCGCGATTCTTTCTGCGGAGGGGTACACCGCCAACTTCATGGCCATGCAGTCGCTTGCGGTGAATCATCGCATTGCGTTGATTGACT
Organism: uncultured Phycisphaeraceae bacterium; assembly: GCA_964425995.1. GTDB lineage: Bacteria > Planctomycetota > Phycisphaerae > Phycisphaerales > UBA1924 > BJHL01. Next base: position 12,186 of record CAYRPC010000007.1, on the reverse strand, counting down.
CCGGAGCGCATCGCAGCCTTCGCCATGCAGCGATGGCGGCGGGGATGCAGGTCTTTGACTACGAACATCTGAAGGTGAGTTCCGCCTCGTGGCTCTGCAAGCAATTTGCTGACCAGGGCGTTGCGATCCTGACTGATAGCGTCTTTGCGGCCGACGGTGCTGTGGCACCCTTGCCAGGATTGCTCCAAGCATTACCTCAGGTCCGCGGCACGCTGGTGGTGGACGACTGCCATGGCTTCTGCGTGCTGGGTCCAAGCGGGCGTGGAAGCATCTCTCACTTTGGTTTGGATGATCCGCGGATCGTCGTTACAACCACGCTCGCAAAGGGGCTAGGCTGCTATGGCGGCGCGGTCATGGGTCGGCGGGGGTTCATTCGCAGCGTGCAGGAACAGGCCTGGGTGTATCGCTCTTCGACTCCACTGCCGCCAGCGATGGCAGAGGCGTGCCGGGAAGCGGTGCGAATGCTGCGAGAGGACACGATGCTGGTCGATTCACTGCGGACGAACATCGACACGATGCGACAGGCGTTGTTCCTGCTCGGGCTGCCCTTGCCCCCACCGGGCGTGCCGATCTTCACTTTCGCACTCTCGCCCATCGAGCGCCAGGAAGCGATCCATGAAAGCCTCAAGGATAAAGGACTCTTCGCGCCGCTCATTGCGTACCCGGGCGGGCCAGCAGAACGGTACTTCCGCGTGGTGGTCAATGCTCGTCACGACGCCCGCCAGATCGATGGACTGGCACGCGAGTTGGCGGCGGCCATGGATGCCACGAGAGATCGTTCCAACTATGCCACGGACTCGATGGCACACTCGATGACCGAATCGATGATAGAAGCCAAGCCTGTTGGCTCGCCCACACTGGTTCCAGCGTGATGCCTGTTCACCTCGGACGCTATCGGAGCAGTGACCGCAACGACAAGGGTGGCTCTCTGAGGACACGGTGCAGTCGGATCGTGTCGATGCACAGGCTGAGCAAGCCCAGCGTGAAGAGCGTGGCACCAGCCATGACGAGAATTTCCGCGAGCAACGTCATGACCTCGTGATGCGAACCAACTCTTCTTAGTGTGAGCAGTCGCAGCGATTCGCCCATCGCCTGCACCAGCACGACCGCGACCAGCGATGCCATCTGTTGGCGGTCGATCTGTCCCGTGCGCATCAGAAACGAGCGTGAAGCGATGAGACGGGCGTTGGGACGGAGGCAGATCAGAGCACCCATTACACAGGTCAGGCTGAGAAGCCGCCAAAGCGAGGCTTGTTCGGGCGACAGTGATAATGTGTGGATGCGGAAGAGCGCAATGACCAACGCGATATGCCAAGCAATGCCAACCATCGCTGCGAGGCTGCCCCAAAGCGTGCCGGCGATACCCGGACGGGGCATGACAGCCCGATGCGAACGCAGGTGATGTGGATACACCATGACGATCGCGCCCAGGGCCGACAGTGCCGCCAGTATGGGAATCGCGTGCGGCGTCCACGCTGGTAGACGCAGCGGCGCGCCAAAGTCCTCTGCCTTGAGCAGCCACGAGGCGATGGTGGCTGCCAGCGCAGCAGTGGTCCAGACGACCATGCCCCAGGCAGTGGTCCAGGGGAAAAACAAAGATTGCAACTCGTCGGCTTGCGGATCGATGCGGGTCAGGATGGTCGCGCGCACGGGAACAGAACACTCGGGGCACACGCTGGTGATCGACAGCCCCTTGAGGTCGTACGCGCATCGTGCGCACGGCAGCGTGCCCTGGAGATCAATGGGAGCAGCGGCGAGCGATGCGGGGTCGGGTTGATCAGGCGATGCGAACGCCTGTTCCATGCGTGGGTTCCCTGGAGAAGTCGAAGAGACCAATATACACGAGTTGGCAAGGGGGCGCAAAGGAAAGACGAGAACGAGCCAACCGATCAGTTCCCAATCGGCATGTATTCGGGCGACTCGGCGTTCTATCAGACCTGTGTATGTGCCGCCATCGTCGAGGTGAGTTTGTCCATCACGAACAGCATGTTCACGTTGGCATAGGCCTCAGAGTCAGCGGCTTGAATGGCATCAATGGCTGCGAGGGCGCGGGATGTGCGCTGGGGATTGGGACGTTGGGATGAGAGTTGACTGGCATAGTGCCACGCCAGCAGGCGCAACATCCACGAGACGGCCGTATGGTTCGCGGCTTCCTTGCTTGCCTGAGGAGTTATATCGACCCAGGCCTTTGCCCAGCCATCGACGAGTTCGCTGAGCAAGGGCCCGAGTTGGGCAACATGCTTGCCCTGATCCACTTGTTTCAACAGGGGTTCGATCCGTTGCCACCACCCGCCAATGCCGGTCTCGTGGCAAAGCATGAGGGCGCCGGGCGAACCGGCGGCGAAGTCGATCAGAAAATGCTGCTGCAATGGATCAAGGACTAGGCCCGAAGACTTGAGCCAGGATTGCAGGTCTTTGTTCGTGAGCGGTACAAGCGCGACACGCTGGCAGCGACTGCGGATGGTGGGCAGCAGTGTCTCGGCGTTGTTGCACACGAGCATGAGTATGGTGCGAGGCGGAGGCTCCTCTAGGAACTTGAGCAGCGAGTTCTGCGAGTGCTCATTCAACAGCTCAGCCTCATCGATAATGAAGACCTTCGCGGCCAGCGCGCCCGGGCGAGCCACCTGGCCCGCTTGCCAGCCGGTGCTGAGCATGAACTCACGCACGACATCGATGGCAATCGATGTGTGCTTGAGGGAGCGGACCTTGGCATTCTCGCTGAACGCGGCGAGTCTTTTTGTTATAACAACCAGGTCGGGATGGCTGCCATGGCGCAGCATGGCCTGCGTTGATGAATCCGGATCGACGGCGAGTTGGCCCGAGAGGCCTTCGCTTGTGCTGTCGTCCAAGAGCATGGAAGCGAAAGCGAGAGCGGTTGTAAACTTGCCCACGCCAAAGGGGCCTTCAAAGATCCAGGCGTGGTGAATCTTGCGGGATCGGATGCTGCGCTCGAGGCTTGCGATGGCGCGTTCTTGACCCAGGACGCTGGTGAGTGGAATGGGGGCCTGCAGTGTTGACGAGGGGGGCGCGGGGGGCAACTCGAAGACCACTTCGCGGTGTTCGCCCAAGGCGCGTCCGGCGGGTTTTGAAGTACGTTTCGCCATGGATGCTGGAAGGAGCGAGCGTTCGCGCGAGGGGCTTTGGTGCAGGGTTTCTATGCGATGGTTTTAGTCACTGGTTTTAGTCACTGGTGCCAAACTCATCGAGGCGCTTGCGTTGTTCCTTGATTTGCAACTTGAGGCTCTCGATTTCAAGCGTTGCTTTTTCCATCATTCGATCGTGCAGATCAAGATGGTCTCCCCGGAGGGCGAGGTCCCGGCGTGCGAGTTCGAGGCTGATCTGTGAGAGTTCTGATTCGTTCCGCAGGCGAGCCTTGGTCTCGTCCTCAAGCCGATGAATGAGTTCGTTCTTGGCGAGCTCAACGTTGAGTCGCGATAATTCTGACTCGTTCTTGAATCGCTGCTGGGTTGATGCGTCGATACGCTGCGAGAGTTCGGCTTTGGCAAGTTGGATGTTGAGGGCTGTCAGTTCGATCTCGTTGCGAAGTCGCTGCAACTGCTGGTCGTCGATCGTCGCGCCTCGCTGGGCCTGAGCCTTCTCCAATTCGGCATGGCGACTCGCACGTTCCTGATCGATGGCGATCATGGATTCTCGCGCTTTCGTATCGCCTTGTGTCCGGAATAACCAATAGGCGACCCCACCGCCAAGTACGCAGCCAAACAACAGGCCGCCCCAGAAGTAAACCCAGAAGTTACCCCCGAAGGAATTGGTGTCGTCGCTTGCAGCCAGCGTTATAAAACTAGCGAGCAAGATCACGCGACACCCCGAATCTTGTTGAGGCCATTCAACGCGGCGATCTTGTAACACTCCGCCAGTGTGGGATAGTTGAAGACCACATTGATGAAGTATTCGACGGTCGCCTTGAAGGCGATGGCGCACTGGCCGATGTGAATCAGTTCGGTCGCGCCGGTGCCGATTGCGTGAACGCCCAGAATAGCATGGCTCTCCTGGTGGATGAGGAGTTTGAGCATGCCGATGCCATCGCCGATCAACTGTCCTCGTGCGGTCTCGCGGTAATGGGCGATGCCGCTCTCGAAGGGGATGCCCTCCATAGTCAATCGCTCCTCGGTCCATCCCACCATCGAGATTTCCGGGATCGCATAGATGCCGTAGGGCAGCAGTTCTTCGAAAGCCTCGCAGCGCTGCCCGAACATGCGGGTGGCGGCGATGCGTCCCTGCTCCATGCTCGTGCTCGCAAGGGCGGGGAAACCGATCACATCGCCCGCTGCGTATATGTTGGACACGCTGGTGCGATAGTCCTTGTCGACGGTGATGCGTCCACGCTTGTCGGCGGAGAGGCCCGCAGCGGGGAGATTCAACGAATCAGTGTTGCCCTGACGGCCCACGCAGTAGAGCAGGCAATCGGCGCGGAGGACCTTGCCACTCTCAAGGACGGCTTCAACGGCCTTGCCGCTAGCGATGTTCATGGTTTCGTCGGGCTCGATGTGGCGAATCTTGACGACATTTTCGCCCATGCGCAGTGTGACGCCTGCTTGGCGCAGATGGTACTGGAGTGCCTCGATGATTTCGGCATCGACAAAGTCGAGGAGGCGGGCCTTGCCTTCGACCAGCGTCACCTTGATTCCCAAGGTTGCCATCATGCTGGCGTATTCGGTGCCGATCACGCCCCCACCCACGATGAGGAGCGAGCGGGGGAGAACATCGAGTTCGAGCAGTTCATCAGTCGTGATGAGATCGCAGGCATCGAAGGGAATGCCCGCAGGCTTGCTGGGCTTGGAGCCGACAGCGATCAGGACATTGGCGGCCTTGATGGTCTGGGTGCCCTGACGTGTTTCGACATGGATGGTTCTCGCGTCGACAAAACTTGCAAGCCCATGGATTGTCGTGATCGAGCAGTTGGCAAAGTGCTGCTGGACTAGATCGATCTCGGCGCGGATCACGCGAGTGGCAGAGGCCCAGAGGTTTGCGAGCGTCGCGCCTCGCGCGGCGGTGATGAAATCGCTACTAGTGGGAATGGCGGGGACTGGACAGGACGCAAGGCTGAGGATCGCTTCGCGCAGGGCCTTGCTGGGAATCGTTCCGGTGTTGACCGCGCTGCCCCCGACCACCTCGCGCGCTTCCACCACGCAGACGCGCTTGCCAAGTTTGGACGCGGCAATCGCGGCACGCTGTCCGGCTGGCCCCGAACCGATGACACAAAGGTCAAACTCACGCATGGGCGGAGGATAGTGCGACCAACCGCATCAAGGGTGAGCGATGGTTGCGAGAATGAAAGTCACGAAAGGACTGTCTGGCGGACAACGGCGGATGGACTGAACAAGTCAAAAGTCAGGCCAGCGATCAGCTCTGCTGTTCTTTTGCCCACTTGTTGTACTCATCCGCGGACATTTCCGAGACCTTGGCCTTGGAGAGGATCGCGTCGAGTGTCTTGTGGTCGCGAATCTGCTGGACCACAGCGTTCAACTGGTTGCTCTGTCGCAACTGCGCAACCAGTTGCTCGGGACGCATGTTGCGCTGCTGGGCCATCTGAACGATGCGTTGATTCACTTCGTTCTCACGGACCTGGACGCCCAACTGCTGCGAGGCGAGGAAGAGGATGAAGAACATCTTGAGTTCGCGCACGGCGGCGACGTTGCTCTGGGCCCGCAGTTCGGCCATGTGCTCTTCGATCTTGTGGGCTTCGACTCCGCGATAGAGCAGTTCCATGCGACGGCTCTGGAGCGAACGCTCGGCCTGGTTGGCAGTGATACGTGCCGGCAGATCAAGCTTGGTGTGGTCGATCAGGTACTTGGCGACCTGGTTGTGCATCGAGCCTTGAGCCTGAATCTGGACGTTGACCTGAAGGCGCTGGCGAATGGCATCGCGCAGTTGCTTCTCGTCCTGCATGCCGAAGGCCTGGATGATGTCCTCGATCTTTGCGGGCAGGATGCGGTCGATGCGTTCGATCGCGAATGTCATGGTCAGGTCGTTGTTGCGGATGCCCTCGACCTCGTGCTGCTCAGGACCCTTGGCTTTGATCGTGAACGTGTTGCCGACCTTGGAATTGCCCATCTGCTTGTCGAAGTCATCAACCATGATGCCCAGGATCATGCCCTTGCCGCCCTTGTCGCTGGCAGGCTTCTGGACGACTGCGCCCTTGAGGTTGTAGAACTCGGTGCCGTCCTTGCCCTTCATGATGGCGTGACCGGTCAGATAATCGCCGCCTTCCGCAGTGTCATGGCTCTCCAGGCTGCCTTCGTTGATACAGATCTTCTTGATTTCGTCGTCGATGATTTGCTCGCTCACTTCGAGCGTGGGCTTCTTCACTTCAACGCCTTCGAGCGGAGGAAGTTCAAACTCGGGCAGGACTTCGACTTCGAGTTCGAAGGAGAGGGGCTTGCCCTCTTCGATGTCGACTTTGTCGAGATTACCGCCGCTGGGGTCGGCGACCACTTTCAACTTGCTGTCTTCGATAGCCTTGCGATAAGCCTCGCCTGCCAGTTCGTTCTTGGCTTGATCGCGCATCGACTTGCCAAACTTCTTCTCAACGAGCCAGCGCGGCACCTTGCCAGGGCGGAAGCCAGGCAGGGCGGCTTGGCCAGCCATTAAGTCCATCGAAGTACGAATCTTGGATTCGACCGCAGCAGCGGGAATCTCGATGGTGATTTTCTTCAGACTTGGGCCAGCATCGGAGATTTGAACTTTGTGGTCGGCGGTGGCGGTGGTCATAGTAGTATCCTTGTCAAAAAAACAACCAACGCCAGAGCGAGCCTTCGCCGGCGGGGAAAGCGAATTAGCAGGGCCGCAAACGCGCAGTCCTGAAGGTCGCTAGTTTAGCCTTTGGTGAGGGCGGAGCAAATAGGGTGTGAATGTCGATGTGCAATTGCTGATGATTGCTGGTGAATACGGACTTGGCGGTCTTGGCAGGCAAACGGCTTTTTGGATAGGACCGTGCGTATGCTCAGCCTCCCAACGCCGGAGTGGCGGAATGGCAGACGCGCCGGACTCAAAATCCGGTTCCCTTTAAAGGAGTGTGGGTTCAAGTCCCTCCTCCGGCATTTATTAGCGGCATTTATTGGCGGTCGTTGTTGGCGATATTCGTTGGAGGCACCGCCTAGCGAGGACACGAACAAAGAATTGGGCGATCCGATTCGGTTGTCCGTTCGTATCAACCCGCTAAACTCCGCTTCCCCACGCACCGGCGCTGGGGAGAACCGGGGAAAATAAGTCCCCGATACCAGGCTCTGGATATCAGGCTCCACATTCCGCTATGAATCGCTTCAAGCGTCTGAGACCACAGTGGTTGCGCACGACGGAGCGAGAGTACGCGGGCATCTGTTTCGCAAAGGAAGGTTCATTATGGGCGAAGGTCAACAAGGCGATTCCCGTCAAATCCAACTCCGCATCGATGAAAGCAAGATGGAAACGACCTATGCGAACACGATTCGTACGTCGACTACTCAGGACGAAGTTGTCCTTGACTTCGGCATGAACCTGCCCGCTCCGGGCCAGGACAACCAGCCCGTTCTGGTCTTTGCAGTGGGCAGCCGCATCGTCATGAACTGGCAGGGCGCAAAGCGTCTGGCCATCAGCCTGGGTCAGGTCGTTCGCCAGTACGAGGAACGCAATGGCGAAATCAGCCTCCAGCCGCGCGGTGGACAGGGTGGACAGGGTGGTCAAGGTGGACAGGGTGGCCCTCGCTTGACCCAGTAAGTATGAGGTCGGTCGGCTCCGGACAATCATCAGAAAATGAGATCGAAGGGTTCCCGGTTGGGAGCCCTTTTTTTCGTTTCGATACCGTACCACTTTGATGCTCCGTCGGTGCCTCGTTTCGTATGGTTCACTATGCGGTCTCTCTTTCAGCCCGACGCACCGGCCTTCACGCGATTCGTGCGTGTGGTTGTCGAGCGGGGGATCGAGCAGCCCTTGGTTATTGATGATGAGGGGTTGACGTACGCCGTCGAAGGCGATGTGCCGATCGCTCTTGGTCAGCGGGTGCGCGTGCCTCTTGGGCGCGGCAGTGGCAACGGGAAAAAAAACTCTGCGTTTGGATATGTGGTGCGTGTGGGCGGGCGGGAGTTGCTGGGCGGGCTGGCTGAGGAACGTATCAAGGCGATTGCGGGCGTCGAGCCGATTGTGCTGGGCGATAGCCTCTTCGATCTCGCGCGATGGATGGCATCCTACTACATCTGTCCATTGGGCATGGTGCTTGCGACGATGACTCCGGGGGCAGTCAAGGCGGGGACTGGTAGGGTGCGGGTTGAGATGATACTGGTTCCACCCCTCTCCCCTCGCGACGATACCGCAGCCCGCGGAAGTACGCTAAAAGGCAAGTCGCAGGGACTCTTCGACGCGATTGTCGCGCGGCATGACGCTGGCCCGATTGCCATCAAGGAACTCGCACGCGAGTTGGGCCTTAAGAGTGTCGCGCCAATTCGTCGCCTTGTCAAGGCTGGCGTGCTGCACGTCGAAGTTCGTGACGCTGTGCGTGCGACTGCGCTGGCAGGATTATCTGTAGAGCCCACCCCCCCCCTCACCGCTTCATCAGCATCGCATACTGCATCGCCTGGCGTGCCGATCCCAACACGGGAACAGTCGTTAGCAATGCAGGCCATCAACTCGTCTCTGTCGACGTTTCGTGTGCATGTGCTGCGGGGCGTAACAGGATCGGGCAAGACCGAGGTGTATCTGCGCTGTATAGAGGCGATGCTTGCCTCGGATGCGCGGGCGAGCGCGATCGTGCTGGTGCCGGAGATTGCCCTGACTCCACAGACGATGGGACGATTTGTAGTTCGCTTCGGGCGCGATACGGTCGCGGTGCTGCACTCGGGATTGACCAGCGCGCAGCGCCATCGCGAGTGGACCAGGGTGTCTGAGGGAACAGCCCGGGTGGTTGTGGGTGCTCGCTCGGCTATCTTCGCGCCGGTTGCCAAACTCGGGCTGATCGTCGTCGATGAAGAGCACGATGGAAGTTACAAGCAGGACCAGTTGCCCAGATATCAGGCGCGAGATGTTGCGATCAAGCGAGGGCAACGAGCGAATTGTCCGGTCGTTCTTGGGTCCGCGACGCCCAGCCTTGAAAGTTGGTACAACGCGCTGCCGACCACGAGGGGGGGCCTGGGGCGGTTCTCGTTGCTTGAAATGCTCGATCGTGCGACCGGTGCCAGCCTGCCCAGTGTGGAGGTTGTCGACCTTCGGGCCCAGCGTCTGTTGCGCGAACAGAGCGATGTTCGGGGCGGGATGCAGGGTGGACGCGAACGCCACATGATCGGCCCGACGCTGGAGCGAGCGATCGAATCAACGCTTCAGGGGGGTGCGCAGGTGATTCTGCTGCACAACCGCAGGGGCCTGGCACACCATCTGATCTGCCCTTCGTCCAAGTGCGGATTCGTCGTTGGATGTGAACAGTGCTCGGGCACGTTGGTGCTGCATCGCGATCGTAACGCTCCCGCTGGCGAGATCGTTCGATGCCACCACTGCCTGACCGAGCAGCGCGTGCCCAGACTCTGTCCAAGCTGTGGCAGAAAACTGGTATCGCTGGGCGGCGGAACGCAGGCCCTTGAAGATGAAGTCGAACGGAAGTTTGCCAGTATGGGGATACGTCGCGTGGACCGGGATGGAAATCCTGCTTGTGGCACCATGCTTCGCATGGACTCGGACACGATGGGCAATGCCAAGGACTACTTCAATGCGCTGGAACGCTTTGGACGCGGAGCCGCGCGAGTCTTGATAGGGACGCAGATGATCGCCAAGGGCCTTGACTTTCCGGGCGTTGCGCTTGTTGGCATCATCGATGCCGATACGGCGTTGCAAGTTCCCGACTTTCGTGCGGGCGAACGCACATTTCAGTTGATCACGCAGGCTGCGGGCAGGGCCGGACGGGCTGGTGATCGGCCTGGACACGTGGTGGTGCAAACCAACAGCCCACAGGATCCGTCGATTGTGCATGCCTGTTCTCACGACTTTATCGCATTCGCCCAAGAGGAGTTGGAAGCGCGGAAGCAATTTCTGGTGCCGCCTGCGGTCCGGATGGCCAGGGTTGTGTGCAGAGATCAGGTGCTGAGCAAGGCGATGGAGCGAGCTACGGCAATCGCGGGGCACCTGGAAGCGGCTGCAACAGCGCAGGTACGGATCGTGGGACCTGCCCCGTGCGCGATTGAACGCATCGCCAGTTTTTTTCGTGTCGGTGTCGAGGTCTACGCGCCGGATGCGGCTGCATTACAGCAACTTCTGGGTCGGTTGCGGAGTTGCGGGGTACTCAAGAGCGATGCGCGCACGGCGGTGGATGTTGATCCGGTCGCAGTGATGTAACTCTGTGTAAAACGACAGGAGTGAAACAGATTCAACCAATTACTTGGTCCGAGTACACCCGTAATTATCCGGCGGCACTGCCAACAATCACCCATGCGTCGAAGAGCATTCCTCCAACTCACGATGGCAGCCGCTGTCGGAGCATTGCCCACGCTGGCGACGGCTCGGGGCGGGCCATTGGTTTCGGTACCGACGCGCCTGCGCTGGCGTGGAGCGGACTTGTCATTTCTGCCGCTGATTGAAAGTCAGAATGGCGTGTTCCGCGAGAACGGCATAGCACGGGATTGCGTTGCGATCATTCGCAACCAGGGGTGCAATCTGGTCAGGCTACGGCTGTGGGTCAATCCGCTGGGCGGTTGGTGCAATCTTGCGCAAACAATTGCAATGGCACAGCGTGCCCGAGCAAACAACATACGGGTGCTGCTGGACCTGCACTACAGCGACACCTGGGCCGATCCCGGTCAGCAGAACAAGCCCGCGTCCTGGGTGGGGTTGAACGACGCGGCATTGGCTACGCAGGTGCAAACCTACACGCGTGACATACTCGTCGCGATGCGCGACGCGGGAGCCGCGCCGGAAGCGGTGCAATTGGGGAATGAAGTTACGGACGGCATGCTGTGGCCCACGGGGCGCATTTCAAGTGGGGGCTGGTCTGGATTTGTGAATCTGTTGAGCGCGGCTCGACGGGGAGTGGATGATGCCTTTGGTGTTGCTCAACGTCCCAAGGTGGTGATCCATATTGATCGAGGCGCGGACCTTGGCGGCGCGACATGGTTCTTTGACAATCTGGCGAACCGAGGCGTGGCGTGGGATGTCATCGGATTGTCGTACTACCCGTGGTGGCATGGCACGCTTGAACAGTGCCGCGCGACATTGCATGGCTTGGCGAGCAGATATCGCAAGCCAGTCTTTATTGCCGAGACTGCGTATCCGTGGACACTGGGCTGGAACGACAACACCAATAACATTCTGGGCCTACCTTCGCAGTTACTTGCGGGATTTGCAGCAACTCCGAGTGGACAGGCGGCCTTTGTGCGCGCGTTGACGGACATAGTGCATGCAACGCCCTATGGCCTTGGGCAGGGCGTGTGCTGGTGGGCACCGGATTGGATTGGCGGGGGGAGCGGGTCTTCGTGGGAGAATCTGGCGTGGTTTGACTTTACTGGCAATGTGCTGCCTGTGGCTTTGGCCATGTCGAGTATGCCTGCTTGAGTTGCGGCGATTGCAGAACACGGATGCCAAACTACCAGCGTGTGCCGAGTCGGCGCGTGGGCGGCTCGCCGACGATATTGATGAGTTTCGAGAGGCTTGCGACGGGCAGTGAACCGTCGGGAGGCAACAATTCGGCGAGCATGCGATCACGGGCATCGGCATATTCACGCTGCGTCAGGCCCAGTCCACTGAGGCGCTGCAACAGCCCGCGCAGTTGGAGGAGGGTTTGCATGGTGCCCTCCTGTTGCGGGCTGGTGGCGAGAAACCACGATAGTTCACGAACATCGACTGCGGCATCGCCACTGAACTGGTTGCCCGAAATGGCTTGCAGGCGTGCGGCTTGATACTGGCGGAGCGAGCGATCCAGTTGTGCAGCGACGCGGGTGGCTCGAAGGGAATCAGGACCACCAAAGAGTTCGTCGTGGGTATGAACGAGGTCTCGGACCTGAGTTGTGTTGAAGCGGGTCGCGGCGACACGGATCTCATTGGCATCGGTTGGTACTGTCGAAGGCAAGTCTGTGTAGACGTATCGCCCACGTCGCGCATCGCGAGACTCGGCTGATTGTGTACCTCGTCCGGCGATGGCGATGCGGCGGAGCATCTGAATGTCGTACGCGCGGGGGAGCACGATGTTTGCGGGCAGCGGATCACGAGGGCGGGGGT
>CAYRPC010000006.1:0-54306 GCA_964425995.1 uncultured Phycisphaeraceae bacterium | reverse complement strand
CCGTTGCGTGAGGCTATCGAGGTATGTGATGAGTTCGGCGAGTTTGGGAAACTCCGTCGCAGTGCGGCTGTGGTGGGCGAGGAGGGGCATATCAACTCCTGAAGACCGGACATGAAGTCAGCAAAGGCAACGGCCAAATGTCATCGACTCAAGCGTATCCGATGGGTCAAGGAGATTGGTGGCAATGACAGCGCGCTTTCGGACGTGCGTCTTGAGAATCCCCAATAGAAGTGTTTGCGTTGGGGCATCCATGCCTAGATCAAAGCATCTTTTCGGCCTCTAATTCGCTTGCCAAAGCCTCCGCAAGATACTCATACTGCTCCAGCGTGTTGTACACCTGGGTCGCTATCCGACAGGTGCGGTGGCCGGTCGCCGCGACGGTCCAGATGGGCACCTGGATACGCCACTTCTCCAGCAGGGTGTCCCAGAGCGCGTCGTGGTACTTGGTTGGACGTTGCGAGAGTTTGTCGCGCAGCGTGGGTGGATGGGGTGGCAGAATCATGGTGCAGATACTGGCGATCATCTCGTCGGGTGCGGGCGGTGCGATGTTCAGACGCTTGCAGATCACGTCGCGTCCGCGTAGGCACAGGTCGCGGTTGTGACGCATCAGCGCCCGCCAGCTGGTTGACGTGCCATCCGAAGCGTCGCCAGTTTCCGGTGCGCCTGCCACCATCGCGCCCATGACGCGGATCGCATCGGGAATCGAGTAGAAGGCCGTCATGTCGTTGGTGCCGACGTATTCAAACTCGGTCAGGAACTGGGCGCGTCCGTGCTTGGGTTTCTCCGCGTCGTTGCTGAGGGCGAGCGGGCGAAAACCGGGCTGCAAGTCAGGACGCACATACAGGAACGCGCTGCCCTTGGGCGAGCAGAGCCACTTATGGCAGTTGGCGGTGTAGTAACTCGCGCCGAGTGTGCCGAGATTCACGCGAACCATGCCAGGTGCATGGGCACCATCAATCAAGGTGCGGATGCCTCTGCGTTCGAGTTCGGGGACGATTGTCTCGACGGGCAGCACGAGGCCACTGCTGCTGGTGATGTGGCTGAGCATCACGAGTTTGGTGCGGGGCGAGACCCTGGCCATGATCGCGTCGATGGCGTCCTGGGCCACGCGAATCGGGAAGGGAATGTCCGCAACTACGACAGTTGCGCCTTGCTTTCCGGCCCACCATCGGGCGTTGTTCTGGCACGCGGGATACTCGTGGCTAGTGACGAGCACCTCATCGCCTGGCGATAGTTTCGTGTTTGCAAAGACAGTCGCCACTGCTTGCGTTGCGTTGGGAATCGGCGCGATGCTGTCCCAGGGACAGTTCAGGAACATTCCAAGTGCGCGGCGGGCCTGGTCAATTGCCTGCCAATGCTCCTCGACAAACCACTTGACCAGTTCGCGCTCCATGCGGTCGCGCCAGGTTCGCTGCGCTTCCATCACAATGCGGGGCGTGCCGCCAAAGGAGCCGTGATTGAGGAACACGATGCTGGGGTCGTGGGCCCAGTGGTGGGAATAGGGCGAAGGATCGGGGAAGCGCATGCGAGAAAGTACGCGCTCTACGCTCCCCTCTTGGCAGACGCTCCACCAATCACAACGCCGCACCAGACCACGAAGGGCGGCCCATCTACCCCGCATGCGACACTGTTTGTTGTGCTTGCGCTGGCGTGCGCGGTGCCTTGGCCCGTGTCTTCGCTCGCCGCGTGGACCCTAGCGCTGGGCATATTAATCGGCCTGCTGGGTCTGTCGGTGTGGCCCAAGCAATCAAAGGCGGTCTCGCGATGGCTGATTCAATGCGCCATCGTGGCGCTGGGGCTGCGGATTGATATCCATCAACTGCTGGGAGCCGCGGCGGATGGATTTCTGCTGGCCGCAGGCACGATTGTCGGCGCGCTGGTGCTGGGGTGGCTGCTCGCGAAGGTGCTCAAGGTCGAACGCGACCTGGGGGCGCTCATCAGTTCGGGCACGGCAATCTGCGGCGGCTCTGCGATCGCAGCGGTCGGTTCGTCGATCCGGGCAAGGACCAGCGACGTGGCGATTGCCACGGCAGTTGTCTTCGTGCTCAATGCCGTGGGTGTATTCATACTTCCAGTGATCGGGCGTTGGGCTGGGCTGGATGCGCACCAGTTTGGCACATGGGCGGGCGTGGCAATCCACGACATGGCGAGCGTCAACGCGGTTGCAAAGGATTATCAAGTTGCTGGCATCGAGGCGGGCGCGAGTGTGGCGCTGGATACTGCCAACGTGGTCAAACTCACAAGGGTGATCTGGATTGCGCCGATTGCACTCATCGCGGCGTGGTGGTGGGGGAGACGAAGAGGCGAGGCATCGCCGGCGACGGACACGTCCGCTGCGCCGGAGGTATCCGGTGCGACCGGGATGTCGGGGGAGTGGTCGCGCTTTGCGAGCATCATGCCCTGGTTCATCGTTTGGTTTGTTGCCGCGTGCGTGTTGCGCACGCTGGTGCCTGGAATCAGTGAGGCGGGCCCAACCATCAAGGCCATCTCGGGCTGCGCATTCCAACTGGCGCTGTTCCTGATTGGGGCGGGGGTATCGCGCGAGGCGCTGCGCCGGGCGGGGCCGCGCGCGATGCTACATGCGATGCTCTTGTGGATCGCGCTTGCTGGGGCAAGTCTGCTGGTGATCCGCGCAAGTACGTGACCGGCGCTATCGGATGTTCGCGTTGATCATGCCATGGCCATGCTGACGCTGGTCACTAACGCCGAGCCTTGCTCATCCATCGCGCCCGCGAAGTTGAAGACCTCGACCTTCTCCGGATTGACTAACTTCATCGTTGCGATCAAGTTGCCAATCGAGCACCAGCGCGTCGGGTTGCTCTGCCAACTCATGGCGGCGACCAACTCGTCGGGCTTGCGCTCTATGAGCATTTTGAGCATGTCCTGATCGTGGCGGAAGACGTTGTTGCGGGCCTGGGCGGATTGCTCGTCGTTGCCGGCGAGGGCGACTTGATCGCCAAACTGCGGACCAACGTGCGAAAGGTCCGCGCTCGAGACAACCAGTGTCTTGCCAGGCAGCGTCTTGATCGTCTCCCGCAACGCGTCGAGGAAGGGCTGGAGCGCGAGGCCGCCACCGTCATAACTCTCGCCATTGTTGACGGTGGGGTCGTGGACGAGTGCGCCAAAGATCTTTGGGAACTTGCCCGCGTCGTCCTTGCCCAGGATGTGCTGGATCCAGGGAATCTGCAGTTCGATGGAGTGTTCGCGCTCGTGGTCAAAGCGATGCGAGAAGAGCCTGGTGGCGTTGTCGCTGCCCAGGCGCTGGCGGAGACTGGCGAGCAACTGGTCGTCGACTTCGCAGACGCCCAAGGGTGTTTCGTAGCCCTTGTCGCACCCGCAGATGCCGGTTGCTTCGCCAAAGTGATTGGTACCGAGCACGATCACGCGTTCGGGGCGATCCACCACGCGCAGGCGTCCCCACGCGCTGGCGTAGTTGATCCAGCCACGCGGATAATCAAGGTGTGGCACAACGATGGCGCGGGGCAGAGCGTCCATGCTGGGGCTTTGCGCGTCCTTCAGGGCCGTGCCGATCCACTCGTCGAACATTTCGCGCATGCGGCTTGCGCCCAATGCTCGCTGCTCATCCTCGCTCTTGGCCTTCCATGCTTCTTCGCTGCCCGCGGCTTGTGCGCCCAGCGCATCGGCAAAGGCGGCGGTGCTCGCGGGTGGTAGTGTGGCGCTGGCGTCAAAGTCCGCGTGCATGCGGGATTGCATCGCCTCGAAGGTTGGGCCGTGCAGAAGCCCCGCATCGTCGAGTTGGGCCACCAACTGATCGAGGATCAGACGAGACAAGCCGCGGCCGACTTCCTTGACGATCATTTCCACGTCCTTGGTCCCGTCCATCAGAGGCAGGATCAGTTGGGCGGCGGGACTGGTCAGCACGACCTTTTCGCTGATCTGGCGCGCATCGGCAATGCCCATGAGTTGGGCCCCGTCATACTGGGTCGGAAAGACCCGCACGGGGCGGACGCGTGGCTTCATGTGATGGGGGAGGCTGGGGTTGAACTGCGGATTTGTGGACACGGGTTGGAAGCCTGGTTCGGACATGATAGATTGTATGGACAGAAGCCGACCCACCCATCAGCCGAACGAGATCGAAGGAGATGCTCCCGTGGGTGGGTTTCCGGTCGCTGGCAGTGCGAGTGTGTCGCTCGCTCGCAATCTTCGGGCCAAGCGGGCGTTGTGCCCAATGGAGGTCATCATGTCATACTCATCGTGCGGGCGGGTACTTGTTCGTTCAATGCTCTTCGGGGCTGCGCTGTTGCTCGTGCGGCCTGTCGAAGGCAAGCCGCAAGCGATCACGCCCGCAGCTGTACCACAGCCGGGCCAGAGAGCAGAACGTTGGCAGGCACCCAAAGGACCATTTGAAGTCGCGACGCTCGAACGCATCACGCTGCATGACGCCACCAGAAAGAAGGACCTCGAAGCCACGCTCCGTTTTCCCGTGGTGAGCGGGCCGGACGCGATGGCAAGCAGATTCCCATTGATCATTTTCTCGCACGGCATGGGCGGCAGTCGCACCGCCTTCGCCGAACTGAGCGAGTTCTGGGCGAGCCATGGCTATGTCGTGGTGCATCCCACACACAGCGATTCGTTGGAGTTGCAGAAGCGCGCCGATCCGAAGGCAGGGCGAGGCTTCATGACGGATCCGCGTGCCTACACAAAGAATGTCGATCCAGCAGATCGCCTTGCAGATGTCAAGTTCCTGCTGGATTCACTCGACGCCATCGAAGCGTTTGACCAACGCCTGGGGACCAAGGAGGGTGGGCGAATCGACAGCGAGCGGATCGGCATGGCGGGACATTCCGCAGGGGCGCTCACCACGCAGATGGCCATCGGTGTCGGTGTGAGAGGCCTGCGCGGGCTTGCGGATGGCGAGTCATTTCGACAGCGCATGGCGGTTCGAAGTGTTGGCGACGCTCGCATTGATGTGGGGGTCATCATCTCCGGACAGGGCACGACCAGCCGCATGCTCACGAAAGACTCGTGGCTCAAAGTTTCCGTGCCGACGTTGACGATCACGGGCAGTAAGGACACATCGCGGGCCAGCAACGAAACGCCCGAATCACGCCGCCATTCCTTTGAGTTCGCGCCGGGCGTCGCCAAGGGTGGCCAACCGGCCTACTTGTTGTGGCTCGAAGGCGCGACGCATGGCAGTTATCAGGGCAAGGGACTTTCCTCGCTGCTGGGCGAGGGGAATGTCGCTGGGCTGGACATCATCGTGCGCGCAACCAAGGTGGGCACGCTGGCGATGCTCGATGCCTATCTCAAGAACGACGAGGTAGCGATAGCGCTCCTCAAAGACAGCGACGCGGCGGAACGCGCGACGGAGGGGCTGGGGACAATCGAGCACAAGTGACGGTACATGTAGCTGCTATCGCCTGGACACGGGAACGCGCGACATGAGATGTTGCGGCAGGTTGTGTCAAGAGCAGTTCGGACATCAAAAGGACCACAGGCTTTCGCACGCGGCCCGTTGCACTACTCGATGTTCTGGACCTGTTCCTTGATGCGATCGATGCAGCCCTTGATCTCCACCGTGGCGCGGGAGATCGCGGCATCAGGGCTTTTGCTCGCGATGGTGTTGGCCTCGCGGAGCATTTCCTGCGACAGGAAGTCGAGCGTGCGACCCACGGGCTTCCCGCCCGGAGCCTTCAACAGGTCTTCGAACTGGTCGAGATGGGCCGACAGTCGCTTGATTTCCTCGGCGATGTCCGTGCGTTCGGCATATGCGGCGATCTCGCGGATGAGGTCGCCCGGCTCGACGTGATGCTCCATCTCGCGGAGCATGGCTTCGATGCGGCTCTTGAGGCGCAACTCATAATCGGCGACGACGCCCGGTGCTTTCTCCTTGATGAGCGCGAGCCGCTCGCCAATGGCCCCGAGGTTGGAGCGAAGATCCGCGACCAGCACCAGTCCCTCACGACCGCGCATCTTGAGCAGTTCGTCGCAGGCTTTTTCCACCAAGGGCGAGAACACCTTGCGGGCGGCCTCGAAGCGTTCTTCCTCGCCCGAGGGCGGCTGCAACACGCCCGGCAGGTGCAGCAGCGCGCTCAGCATGGCGCCAGGCTCGACCTTGCCGGCAAACTGGGGCAGCGTGTTGATCTGCTGGGCGTACTTGGTGAGGGCCTTGGTATTGATCTCATACGCGGCCCCCTCGCTGCTGTCGTTGGCGCGGGCGTTGAGCGTGATGGTCCCGCGCGAGAGGCGTTCGCGCAGGCGCGATTCGAGCTCGGCCTCAAGGCCTTGCAGGTCTTCCGGCAGGCGGATCGTGGACTTGAAGTACTTGTTGTTGAGGGAGCGAATCTCAACGAAGTAGTGCGCCCCACCCTGCGTCGTTGAGGCCTCGCCATATCCGGTCATGCTGCGAACAGTGGACATTGCGATCTTTCTGTTTGGGTCGTTGTGAATCAGGCACGCGGGCCAACGGGCGGAACCCGGTGAGTGTTGCCGCGCGATTGGACGGCAACAGCCAATGCCCCAGCGCGATCACTTCGGGTTGGTGCCCGGAGCGGGTTCGATCGGAGCGGGATCGCTCGGGGCCGGGCTGGTTGCTGGAGTGGTACTTGGAGTGGTTGCCGGGGTCCCTTCGGGAGCGGCCGCCGGCGCGGGCGCGGTTTCGATTGCTTGAGCAGGCGATGTTGCCGCTCCCTCGCTCGCCGGAGCGGTGGTTGCCGCGGGGGACTCGGACACCTTGCCGGGCGGCTTCATGCCCAGGTTCAGCAGCACCGCCGTGACCAGAAAGGTCACGAAGACCAACACGGTGAAGACCGTCAGGGCATCGCCGGTTTTGGTGCCGAAGGCGGTCTGACCGGAACTGGCCGCACCGCCGCCAAACGCGGCGGAGAGACCGCCACCCTGGGGCTTTTGGATGAGGATCGTCAGCACCATAAAGACGCAGACGACGATAAACGCGACCATGAGGATACCCACGACAGTGGGGTTCCAACTTGCGAGCGAGAATGGCATCTTGGCAGGACTCCAAACAAAACACGAGTATTCTCAGATATACCAGCAAGAATAGCAGGCAAGCCGGCAGACAAAGACGAAAAAACTTGAAGAATGCTCTTGCACGCCCCCTCCCCCCGTGAATGTATACTGTACTGATGCCGATAATCAGAACAATCACTCGAACTATAGTTTGTCTTGTTGTCACATTGATTTTGACACCGACAGTCCGAGCACAAATTGTGTGGGAGCCATGGGCAATTGTGCCGCTTTCGAAATGCATATGCACCAATACTTCCGTTGACGTAGACCCTGATTGCATTCCTGGACCAGTCGTAATCTGTTCTCGCCGAGACGGAAAGCAGCCTTGGTATCCGGCATTTGGTACTCCAGCGGTGCTGCGAGGCAACACTGTGACATGCACGAATTGTCCCAAGTGCTGCAAGAATTGTACATGTGTGAACGTTCCAACAATCCAATGCGGTCAGTCAACGGTTAGTTTTTCTGAGGCAATTATTTTGTTGAACGTGTCAAGCAGGCTGTCTGGAAATAGTGCGGCGGCAGTCGGAATCAAGCTCGCAAATTGCGTTGGTTACGCAGCAAGAACATGCACTTCAACATGCGATGCGTCAGCTAGTCCATGTATTATTCAAAAAACAACCGCTCTGTTGTCAATTATTCGCGGACAAAGTTGCAGAATTGAGCATGAGTGGGTGGCTGATGGTGCCTGGTCATCGAGTACTGGAACGCCAGCTGATTGCCCTATTTCCGGATTTATATGGTCGCTGAATTGTGGAACAGATTCAAGTATGATCAGAGCAGACCTCGTGACTTGCCCGATTCCAAACACATCTTGTGATAGAACCTATCCGTACTGTGGTCCCCTGTGCCCATGATCGATCAAAGTGCTGGAGAAACCATTATGCTGCTCAGTCTCCTTGCTGTCATCTCAAGTGTTGTCGTGGTTGCTACCGAACCTGACTGCGAAGTGCTTTCAAGATATGCCGTGGCATCTCGCAATGCTCCGCAGGAGCCAGCAGCGCGAACTCAGTTTCTGACGACGTGGCGATCTGCACTCACAGATGCACTGGCAGGCATTCCGACATCTGATTGTCGCACGAGGGTCGCAAGCGCGGTATTGTCTATTCACTATGGGCTCGGCGACTACGGCCGGGCGCGAGACTTCGCTGAATCGCTGCTCAACGAAGCGTCAAGCAGAGAAGATCGACTATTTGCGGCTAATATGCTCATCGCATCGATTCATCAAGTTTCAGGCGAGAACATGTCAGTGGATATGTTGCAAGTTTGTCGTCAAGCTGCACAGCAAGGGCTCGTGGGCTGGACAACTTTCGAAGAATCCATCGACTCTAGGCAGTTGCCCGGCGCGTTTCGCTCGCATGCTTTCCTTGAGCACGTAGTCGCCAGCACGGAACCGTCTCCAGATGCTTGCATCGATGCTTTGGACGCACTCGAGTCGCGTTTGCGAGCGGTTGATGTCGGCGGACAGCTTGCAGAAGCGCGAGATAACGAAGTGAAGACTATTCAGTATGAGCGTCGACTAAAAAAATTCTTGAATGGTCGTGATTCCGAAGTGTTTGATGAACTTCGTTCGCTTCACGATAACTTCAACGGGCGTGTTGCCGCAGCACTCGCCCTTCTGAATCGGTGCGGTGATGTTCATGGCGCACGAGGCAAAGAAGCAATCGAACAGTTTATTCTGGACGAAACCAGTGATGTCGTTACGAGATTCCAGATTGCGCAGGGCGTCGCCATGCGATTGTACAAGGCAATTGCCGACCAACAAGTGCCGGACATCGCACAGTGCGAAACATATCTCATCGCAAGCCAACGCATCCAACGACTGCTGTTGGAATTAGAGCAGATTGACGTCCGTTCCATTGTTCCACTCGAACATGCTGTCCCGCTTGCTGTTCAACAAACGGTTTGGGCCGATAGCTTGTACGTGGATATTCAAGTGCTTAAGTATCGGATTCGCGACGACGCACGCGCGACACAACGTGCCATAGAGTTTCTCGCGAGGTTTCCAAATCACGAACGCGTACAAGAAGTTCGCGACGACGTGGGCCTATGAAGTTTACTGCCCACACGCCGAGCAAGGCCCTTCGCTGAACGACAACAAGAACGCACTGATGTCGCACGGGTCAAACAGCGAGCCGTCGTTATTGAAGTCGATGTCGTTGCAGGTTGCTCCCAGTGGCAGGCAAGGCCCTTCGCTAAAGACACTGAGGAACGACTCGATGTCGGCGGGGTCAAAGAGGCCGCCGTCGTTGTTGAAGTCGATGGAATCGCAAGGAACAGTTTGGATCGTGAAAGTGACTGTCGCTGCGCCGCCCGCCAGACCGTTGCCACTAGGGAGCACGTTGTTGGTCACTTCGCCATCGAGGGCGATGCTGCCGACACTGGTAGTCACGGTGGGAGCGATGTTCAGGGTGTAGGTACCTGTGGGCAGGGCCGAAGCAAAGGTCAGCGTCGTGAACGTGGGCGAGCCGCTGCTGGCGAGCGTGAAGGGGACGGTGCCGGTTGGGCCGGTGACGGTAAAGGCCGCTGCCGGCGTGTTCATAGCATCGCTGAAGTAGACTCGGACGAAGCAGGGCGACTGGTTCAGCGGAATCGCGGCACCGGCGTTGGGGCTAGTCTGGACGATCTTCGCGGGACCAGCGACATACGCCTCGCTCGTCTTGCTGTCGGTCAGGATCCAGTCGTTCTCGTCGAGGACCGCGCCGGTGACGCTGGCGGGCACGGGCACCAGGAAGTGCTGGGTGCGAGCGGTGCTTTCGAGCGTGCGGACGACGTTGCCCGAGGCGGTGTTGAGACGAACCTGTACGGGCATTTCAAAGATGCCGCCGGGCAGGCCCCAACTTGCGTCCTGTGTCTGACGCAGCGAAATCCGCGCATAGGGCTGACCATTGACTGTGACATTCTGATAGCCGAATCCATAACTCGGATTGCCAATGCGATAGACCCACTGCTCGAAGAAGTTGGTCAGGTTGCGCCCGCTGACGCTGGCCATCACATTGCGGAAGTCTTCGGTGGTGGCACCCGAGCCTTGAAAGGCAGCGCGATAGGTCTGCAGACCGTTGAAGAAGTTGATATCGCCGATGGCCCCGCGCAACTGGTGCAGCACCCACGCGCCCTTGCGGTAGCTGTAGGTTGTGCTGAAGATGCGGTTCATGTTGCTCGCATCCGAGACATACACCGTGTCCGTTGTCGAAGAGGGGCGGCGGGCGTTGATCGCCGATCGCAGCGCGGGGAAGCCCGTGCTGCCGGGCTTGCGTTCCTGCCAGATGCATTCTGAGTAGGTTGCGAATCCTTCGTTGAGCCAGATATGGTTCCAGGTCTTGCCCGTGACGTTGTCACCCCACCACTGGTGGGCCAGTTCATGGGCCGACAAACTCTCGCCCAGATCGCTCTGGCCCGAGTAGGTCTGGTGTTCCATGCCGCCGCCGAACGGGAACTGATACACGCCATACTTCTCGTTGACGAACGGATATTCACCATAGACATCGCGATAGGTCGCGAGCATCTGCACGATCAGGTTCGCCGCGGCTCGATTCGACGGAGTATCGCCGCCCTCGTACATGCTGAACTGCACGGGCATGGTGCCGGTGCCGCCACCGGCAAGCGGGTAGGAGTATGGCACGGTCCACTGGTCGTAGTTGGTGGTGCAGAACGAGTACAGATAGGTTGCGGTGGGATAGTTGGTGCGCCAGCGATACTTCTTCTTGCCGCCAGCGATCGTGTCGATGCCTTCGAGCAGGCCATTAGAAACAGTTTCCAGGGTGTCGGGCGCAGTGATGGCGATGCGACCGATGCTCTTGTCGGCGTTGTCGCCCGGCTGGAAGACATCGCCATCCTTGATGGGCCACCAGGTCGCGGCGAAGTAGGCCTCGCTCAGCGTCGCAACCACGGGATCGCCACTGCCATTGGTACCAAACTCGATACTTCCAAAGCCGCGCGAGACGGGTGTGCCGGAGTAGAAAATCTTGACGGTGAATTCCTCGCCAGCGTTGTACGCGCGGGGCAGGGTAACGGTCCGAGCGTAACTGTTGGTACCGGGGACGCTGGGCAGGGCGTTGCTTATGCCATCGACAAGGACCTGGCTGATGACGAACTGGCTACGGAGCATGAAGGTGAACTGCGTTAGGCCGTTCTGGAGCGAACGCACCCGCATCTCGTTGCTGCCCGCGATGTTCGGGTTGGCGGGGTTGATCTCGATATCGAGATCGACTGTGAGCAAGTCGGTGGCGTTCAAGGCTTCACGAGAAGCGAACGGATTGATCTGAGTCGGATCGCCATCCGCGATGAGCCGCTGCTGTGCCGCCCGAAGGAGCAACGACTGGGCCTTGCCGCATCCTTCGATGGTGCATTCTTGGCCGTGGGCGTCCAGAGTCCAAACAGGCACCGTCTGCGATAAGGCTTGCCCAGCGCCTGCGACCAAAGCAGCGACAATCGCGGGAAAGATCAGACAGTTATTTGGCGAGGAAGTGGTTGACTGCTGACGCATGCGAAACTCCAGAAATGGTGGAATCCACCTCGAAAGGCACGGAGAAAGTTGTTTGGAACGTGTCGGACCAGAGCAGCACGTTCACTACTGATAACTATTATTGAGATCTGTTACTATGCAAAGCATACCGCACGACGCAAGCCCCCCTCGTTCCCGCGCAAGAAAAGCGGAAAACGTGGCACGCCATCGCCATTCTCGGACGACCGTATCGGGAATCAGACCGCACTTGTTCGCTACCCCCTTGTCAGAGGTTTCTGCGATTCCAGATTCCTCGACAACCATTGCATTCCCTTGCCAAGGGTGGTTTGCATGTCTTTGCCACGCGAGCGCGGCCTAGCGACGGGCAAACCCATACCGTCCTGACCGTTCGCAACGTTCCAAAGGCCTGACTCCCGATATCTGTTTTGTTCTATGTCCCGCGCCATTGCCCAAAATCCCCCCGCATTTGTCTACCTCGCGAGTCGTCCCGAGGGCGGGTATCGCGTGGGTGTGATTCGTGGCAAGGATGAGCGACACGCCTCAAACGCCCTCCGCAAGCAGCGGCTCACGCCTGTCCGAACCTTCGCGCTGCCTGGCATCTTGTCTGGCGCGGGTGGCGGCGAATTGCCGCTCAAGCAACAAGCCGAAGTTCACTTGCAACTCGGACAACTTACCGGGCGTGGTGTGCCACTGGTGGAAGCCCTGGATGTCGTGGGCCAGACCTTTGGTGACGGCAGCACGGGCCAGCAGCGAGTCTTGCATGTCCGCGAGTTGGTCTCTTCGGGCTCAAGTTTCTCTGAGGCATGTCGGCGTGCCTCGCTCTTTGACATGGTCACCACTGCCGTGTATGCCTCTGCGGAGCGAACCGGCGATCTCTCGGGCGCGGCTAAGCAACTTGCGATCACGGCTCGTCGCCAACTCGCGCTGCGGGGCAAGGTCGGCACTCTGCTGATGTATCCGCTCATCGTGATGGGCATCAGCCTGATTGTTTCGATTTTCCTGCTAACGTATATCGTGCCCAAGGTCGGCCGCACGCTGGAGACGCAGTTGGTGCAGGTCGGGAAGCATCTCCCGATCTACACGCAGGTGCTGATGGTGGTCGGTGAGTTCATGCGCGAGCACTGGTTCTTTTTGCTGCTGGGTGTTGGCGCACTGACTGTGCTGGGGATCGCCGGACGTCGTCAGATCGCCCGGTTCGGCACGCTGATTATGCACAAGACGCCGATTTTGAAGGACGTTGTGCTGGCCCAGGAGTCCGCACGATTCTTCACGGTCATGGCCGCGATGACGCGGAGCGGCATCAATCTCGCGGATGCCCTGCATGTCGGCGCCAATGCCATCAACCACAAGCAACTGCGGGCCCAGTTGGTCAGTCTTCGGGCCAAGTTGATCGAGGGTGGCGTGCTGCGATACCTCATCGATGGTGTCACAGCCCTGCCTATTGGCACACGCAAACTAATGATCGCTGCTGAGCGAGCGGGGGACCTGGAGACTGCCTTTGACATTCTGGCACAGGACCTTGCAGACGAATTGGATCGTCGCACCACTCGCCTGCTTGCGGTACTGGAGCCCGCATTGATCGTGTTCATGGCAATCAGCATCGGGGGACTGCTCATGGCCGTGATGATCCCGATGCTGACGGTGGCGAATCAATTGGGCTAAAAGATAGATAAGAACACTGAAGACGCGACAACGCGCCATCTCCTCCTGAAAAAACCGCGAACAAAACCGCATTGCGGGCGAACAACCAATCGACCCAACTGGTTAGAACTTCAAGGAAAAATGTCTATGCGTCGTCACAAGAATCATCGCCTTCCGCTCCGCCCTACCAAAGTCCGTGGTGCGTTCTCGCTCATCGAGCTGACCCTGGTCGTCGCCATCATGGGCGTGCTCATTGCCGTGGTGACATACAACATCGTCGGCAAGAGCGCTCAGGCCGAGAAGCGCGCGACGGAGGCCAGCCTGACGACGCTCAAGAATGCCATCGAGAGTTATCGCCTGACGCACAAGGTCTTCCCCGTCGCTCTGCAGGATCTTGTGACGACCAAGGAGATCAATGCCAATCCAAAGGACGCCTGGAAGCGAGAGTTCTTCTATAGCAACCAGGGACGTCCGGGCACCGACCAACTGTTCCTGCTCTCTTCCTTTGGCCCAGACGGCACCGCCGGCACCGAGGATGACATCAGCGTGTGGGAAATCAATAAGTGAAGACCGCGGCTCGACAACTTCGAACAGGAGTACTTGCTGGCAGGAAGGCTCCGGGTCGTCGTCGCGCCTTCACGCTCATCGAGACTGTTGTCGCCGTCACACTGCTGGCCACGCTCGCCTCGGTCATCATCATGGGGATATCGATGGTCATGGGGCAGCAGGTTCGCCAGCAGCAGCGCCTGGCCTGCGCCGAGATCGCCAATCGGCTGATCCTGCAACAACTCGACGACCCCGAAAGCATGCCAGACTCTGCCCTGCCTATCGCGTATGGCAATGAGAAGTACCGCTGGAAACTCATCGAAACTCCGGTCCAACTCGTTTCGGCTCTCTCTGGAGTGGGCTCAGAACTCGAAGAACGCAGCCGCTTCACGCTTGATCGCATGAACGCTGTGACGATCCGTGTCTGGCTCGGAGAAGAGTCGGGCGGCTCCTTCCGTGAAGAACCGTCGTCACCTTTCTATGCCCTGTCCCGCGTGATCGATCCGGTGTCGAATGTCACTCGCAATCCTGATTCGCTTTCATACGCAGCAGGCAGCGAAAAAGGACGGGCTCGCATTCTCAATGTGTTTACGGGAACCGACCGTGGCGGCGTGATCAGAGGCGGGAGCCGCTCGCCCAGCCAATCCGGCGCCACCGGCCAGGCCGGCTCTAAAGGTAGTTCAAGCCCCACCCAGCCTGATCGCAGTGGTGGCAATACGGGTGGCGGCAAGGAAACAAGCAAGGGCGGCTCGCGTGCGCAGCCTGTACAGCCTGGTGGCGTTGGTTCGGGCGGTTCCCGCGTCGTGCCGCTCCGCAATAGTCCCAATCCGAAGTAGTTATCCACAGGTACGTCCGCAGGCGATTCATACTAGCGGATCAACGTTCGAACCGGAGCCCACGTGTCGCTCTTCATCAGCCAAGCCCGCAGCCATGCCGCTCGAAGGGCGATGACGCTCATCGAGTTGATCCTTGCGGTGGCTATCGCCTCGCTGGTGCTGTTGACCGCCCTTGGGTTGCTGACTTCGATCCAGCGTTCCGAAGCCATGCTGGCGCGCCGGGCCAACGAAACCGCCAGCCTCCATCGCATGCGACTGGTGATGCAACGCTCTTTCTCGTCGATGCTGGTGTCGCAAGTGACGGCACCGGCTCCCGGGAATGCCGTGGCCAGGCCGGTGGAGGTTGATGGCGTGTCTGCATCAGTTTCTCCTGAAGTCCCGTTGGTTCCACCCCGCATCATCCTTGAACTTGATCCGGCACAGGATGGCGTGATTCTTCGACAGGTTCGCCCCGACGGAACCATCCTTGAAATGCCTCCGCAGCGACTTGAGATGGTGCTCGCGGACCCGCCTGTGGCGAATGTCGAGATCGATCCGTTTGCAATCGCTCGAGCGATCAAGAAAGACACGCGTCGGCTGGGTATTGCCGAGCGGGAACGTTTGCTCAATGAAGGCCGGGCTGGGGAATCGGGAACCACGTCGCCCGTGAGCAATGGGGCCTCGGACACGCTAGGGATTGATGAGCCGTCGGAGGTAGATGGCGAGGGCGGGGATGAGGAAGAAAGCGTTCGCGCGGTTCGAGGTGTGTTTGAGTTGCGCCGCCAGGAAGTCGTGACCGCTGCGTCGCTCGCTGCGCAGCGCAATGGCACGCCGCTCCCGCAGGATTCGAGCGTGGACGAGAAGCCTGTCTATGAGCTCTGGTGGGTCCCGCTGGCGGCTCGGCGCACTGTCGAGGAAGTTCGTGAATTGTCTCGCACGCAGCGACGGATCGAGGCGGTAAGTGCGGGCGATCCGCAACGCATTGCCTCCGATATCACGTTCCTGCGTGTTCGCATGTTTGATGATCGAGCCAAGAAAATGGCCTACTCAGCGACGTATCAGAAGGAGTTGCCCGCGTACGTCGAGGTCGATGTCGAAACGCGCTCGGGCCTGCGGGGCGAGTGGCTGTTCGAGGTCGGATGGGTCCTCGGCCCCGAGACTGGCAGGCAGGCCGAAATCGCCCGCCAGCGTCGGACCGCCCAGGCCGCAAATCAGGCTGGCAGCCAGAGCGCGGGCCAGTCCTCCAGGCCGGGCGGCGCTGGTGGCCCGGGTGGTATTGGTGCTGGTGCAGGCGGTGTTGGTGGCGAAGCAAAGCCTTCGGGTAGTGGTAAGAGTTCGAATGGTGGCAAAGGCGGTGGCAAGTGAAGCCAGCATCCCGGGCAATCCGTGGTCGTCGCGCCTTCGCTCTGCCACTAGTACTGACACTCATCATCATCGGCACGTTGATTCTCGCCATGATCCTGGAGCGATTTGGCGGGCAGCGTGCGACCGTGGAGCGACAACTCGACACCTATCAGGACCACCACATTTCCCGTGGACTGCGCGAGGCAGTGGATGCATGGTTGGGGGCGGCCATGAACGAAGGTGCTCCGACGCCAAACATTCCGGGTCAGCCACCACCCCCCGCCAAGACCATCGATGATTACCTGGGGCCCGACAATCACGCCTTCGACCTCAGCCTGTCGGGATCGAGCGATCGCCCGGTGTCGATTTATCTGTACGAGGCACAGGGCAAACTGCTGGGTGATTTTGCTGGTTTGTCGCCCGTCGAGCTCCAACTGGCTGCTGGTGCGGTCGCGGCGCTTCCAGATGTCGTGACGGGCGGAGATCCCAAGGCTTTCCTGCGTCGAGAAGGTCCGCTGGTGGTGAGCGTGCGATCCGCGCCCCAGGAAGTGCTCGAAGCCATCGGTCGTAGTGTTCTTAGCCCGGCCAAGGGGGGCGAACTAGCCCAGGAGATTCTTCGCACACGCCAGCAAGGGTCGATCGATCAGGTGAAGCTCAACGACATTTATCTGCGGGTTGGCGTCTCCAGCGAGGACGTTTCCCGTTTGGGATCGGTGCTCACGCCCTCGCCCGGCCTTTGGCTCGTGGTCGCAGAGATGGATGGCAACGATGGATATCCCGTTCGGTATCAGGGATTGACGACCGTGCGGGGTGGGGCTGGCGGCCGGAGCGGCGGCTCGCGCCAGACCAACAACCGTCCTGGCCAGTTCCTGACCTGGGAACGGGTGTATGACACGTCCAAGCCTCGGGGCGCGGAGTATCGCACGCGCTGAAGTCCTGTTCCTTGTCCCGAAGTTGGCGAGTGTAATTCGATGCCGCGATTCGTGAACGTGTGCCGCCGGTGAGCGAATAATGCAAAGGTCGGTTCGGCTCGTCTGCCACACCGAATGCATGCGGACAGTGATTGTTTTTGTTAGTTTTGCCCCTATGTCCATGGACCGATCCAGCGCGAAGAAGTGGACGATTGCCGCACAGGGCTTTCTGGGCGTGGGCGTGCTGGCTCTGGCTGGCGCAGCATTGATGACCGTGCCGGGCGGGGGCGGCGCGATCGAACAGCCTCCCGCGCCCGGAGAAGTCTCCCTCCCGTCCATCACCACCGAGACGGGCACGAGCACGGCCGCTTCTGCTGCGCGGGCGGACGGCCCCAGCACTGCCGCGAGATTGCAGCGCGTGGCGAATCACCCCAAGCCCGCCGAAGTCGCGCCCACGCCCACGACTCCTGTCGAGATTGCACCAGCGGCAACGGGCCCCAGCATCTCGTACCTGGGCTGCGTCCACATTGGCACTCGCAAGCGCGGTCTTATTGGGGTCGACGGGCGGCAACGATTTGTTGGCGTGGGCGATAAGGTTTCCGAGTTGGCGGTTGAAGCGGTCGAAGAAACGCACATCATGATCGGCGGCAAGCGATACGACTTGCCCGATCGTGCCGGCAGCGTGCTGTCACGCGCGACCAACGTCGTTGCCCCGCAGATGCTCCGCGCGATGCCCGCGCAACAACCCACAAAGGTCTCCGCTGTGCGTGGGCAGAACAACTTTGGTGCTGCGCCCGGTGGCCAGGGCATAATCTTGGACGGCTTCCTCCGTGTGCCGGAGTATGTGGATCCGCAGGACGCAACGCTCTGGCGGCGGATTCGAGCCGAACTCATCGAATCGAACAAGCACGGTGCCGACGATCTCAACCGCATCGCCGCGAAGATGATCGACGAGCGTCGTGAAAACTCCAAGGAAGACGATCGGTTCATCACGCCCGAACAGCGTGCTGCCGAACGGCGGCACTTCGAAGAATTCGGCGACGGCAGCAAGTCCGAAAAGGGGTCCAAGTGAGCGTCCGCGTCGCTCTGCTCGAACGCTCCGCGCGAGGTGGGCTGCTCCACGCACTGCGCCTGGTCGGTGCCACGGGCGACGAGACCTGGATGCCCAGCGGCGTGCTCAACGATGCCCAGCAGGGAACGGAGCAGTACGACCAAGGGGCGGCATGGATACGCGAACGGATCGAGGGTCCGCGCACGCGTGACAGCCTCGAACTGCTCGTTCTTGATCCAACCGGCGGAGTGTGTACGTGGATGAACGGCTCGGGCACCGATCCCGCAAAGCTTGCTTCGCTTGCCCGGATGGGCAATGGCGGGACCGAAGATATTGATGGCACGGGCGCGACCGCAGCCGGACCGGTTGAGTTCTACGCCTCTTCTGCGATGGAATCGAGCGTGCAGCCGCTGGGCTTCGAGCAGGACGACGCGATCGCGACGCAGGCTGGCAGTTCCACAAAGTCGCGTGTGAAACTCTTTGCCAGTCGCAGCAAGAAGCGGACCAAGAAGGGCACGAAAGGCGACAAGTCCAACCCAGGAGAAGAGCAGCGCCGTCTGGCGGTGTTGGCCCTGGCTGATGTTCCCGCGCGGGTGCTGGTTGACGCACTGGATCGCACGGGCGTGCGAGTCGCGGGCGTTGCGTCCTTCTGGCACGCTCTGGCGATGGCGTGGTCGCCCGGGGCGGGCGCGGGTTCGCGCCGGCTTTCAAATGATCCGCTGACGCAGACTCCGAGCGCCAACGACCCATGCGCCGTGGTTGTTGTCGAATCGTCGGGACGATTGTCCTGGTGCTGGTGCGTGCTGGACCGCCTGATTTGTGCGGGGTCGATGCGCTGTCCAATGGTTCGTGGGGGTACCGACAGCGAGGCCCAGTCCATGGTTGCCCTGGGCAAGGACGATATCGCGCGGCTCGCGTCCGAATGGATCAGTTGGAGCGTTCAAAACCAGACTTCGCCCGAGCGCATCGTGTGTGTCCTGCCCAAGAACCTAGCGACAGAATCGAGCGATACTACCACCTCGGTTGTCGGGCTAAGCGCGGGGCAGTTTGGCGAGGCGCTGGTGAGCAGTTGGCGCGGCGCGATGCTCGACATGGTCGTGCATGAGGATCCGTTGGGAGCCACGCTTCGCCGCCTTGTTTCATTCCTCGAAAGCACGCCGGCATCGTCGCGGCCAGATTCGCGCACAAGCCTGGTCGATCTCTCGGTGCGCCCCGGTCGCCAGCATCGCACGATGTTCCTGTGGACGGGCGCGGCGCTTGCCCTGTGTGCGGTCGCGTCGGGCGTGCTGGGCCTGCGCTTCCGCAGTGATGCTACACGTGCAGGGGAAACAGTGCAGGGTTGGAATACCGGATGGCAGGGCCATGTGAAGGAGGTCTTTCCATCCGCGTTGGCCCCAAAGCCGGGCTTCACGGCGTTGATGGAACTGGAAGACGAACTGACGCGTCGCAGAATCGCGTCCTCTGGCCCGGAGAAAGTCTCGAAGGCGCGCCCGGTTCTCACGGAACTCGAAGCCGTGTCACTCGTGGTTGGTGCCCCGGGCATCAAGCTCGAATCGGTCATGTTTGACTCGACAGATCGTCCCCAGCGCGTGGTTGTGATCGCGCCAACGACGAGCGAGGCCGAAGCCGTGCTCGAAGCCTTCAAGCGCGTCGGGGGCAGCATCCTCGTCGAGTGGACGGCGGACATCCAGCCCATGCCCAATAGCGAGGAGCGGCGCGTGACGTATATCGCGCGCTGGCCCGCAACAAAGGAAAGGGGTACTGGTAAGTGAGTCAGGCAGCCCCCCCATCCGGCACGATCTCTGGTTCCATGGCCAATCCGCTGGATACAACGTCCGCAGGCGACGCGACCCAGGCACTGGGTATTGCCGCAGCACGCAGTGCCCGCCGGAATCGCCCCATGTTCCTGATCGTCCTCGCGCTGCTCACGCTAGCCTTTGGGCTTGGCTATGCGTTCACAGGCTGGCTTAAGTATCGAGATGCGCGGGCTCAAGCGACCCGGGCCCAGCAGTTTTCGGCGCGAGTATTGGACACAACCGCGAAACTGAAGGCGATGCAGGAGAATGAGAGCGCGGGCGGGTCTGGTCCTCGTCCGGGTGAATCTGGTGGTAACGTGCTGAGCCGGATCGAAGGTGCGGGTCCGCGTGCTGGATTGACCAAGTCCGTGCCCGTGGGATCGACGAATCGTCAACGCAATCGAGAGGTGGGTTGGGACCAGGTGCTCATCACCTACAACATCAAGGATCCATCGCTGGATGCGATCCTGAAGTGGGCAGAACTCGCGGTGGGCGAGGTTGCAGGGCTTGAAGTTTCCAATATCGCTCTCCGTCCCGAGCAGACCGAGTGGTCCATGACGGTGGTCTTCTCGAGGTGGGAAAATCCGGAGGGTTCACAGTAATGGTCGCTTGCATCAACAAGAAGGCTCAACGTTCGCATCATCTCGTTGGCATGGTGCTGGTTGTTGCCCTGCTCGCCGGGATGGTGGGTGGGTGCAAGGTGCATCGTCGGCTTAGCCCCGACGATCGTTCGCAGCGCATCTCCGAATCGCGTGTGTTCGCCTCGCGTGGGCAGGCCGCCCTCAAGAACAACCAACTCGACGATGCTGTGCGATATCTCCAGCAGGCTGTGTCTCTGAATCAGGAGTTTGGCGCTGCATGGAATAATCTGGGCCTGGCCTTCATGCGACGGGGCAAGGACACGGACTTCATCGCAGCGCAGCAGGCGTTCCAGAGTGCTGCTTCGGTGCTGCACACCGATCCCACGCCCTATCGCAACCTGGGCATCCTGTACCAGCAGCGCGGGTTTGAGGAGGAGGCGCTGCGAAACTTCGAGCAGGCCCTGCTTGTCAATGAGAACGACATCGAGAGCCTGCGCGGTGCGACGCAGAGCATCAAACTCCTGCGAAAAACCGATCAGATCACTTTGCAGCGCCTGCGTCGCGCACAGATGATCGAGACCGATCCCAAGTGGCGCGAGATCATTCTGCGAGAACGTCTCCGTGTGCAGAACGAACTCGACGAGCGCGCAAAGGGCTGAACCATGCACGCCTTGATCGTGCAGGAAGTCGGGACTCTCACCGATCCTCGCCTCGCCCCCTACGCCAACCTGACGGATGCGGCATTGCGCCGTACAGAGTTTGAGGGTCGCAACGCGGCGTTCATCTGCGAGAGCGAGTTGGTCGTACGCAGCCTGCTCGCCTCGGACTGGCCAGTCCATTCGCTGCTGCTGACCCATGCGATGCTGCCCAGGCTTGAGGCAGCGATAGCATCGGCTCGGGCTGCGCGTGCCGCTCGTGGCCAGCCCAATGATTTCCCGGTGTTGCTCGCCAACCAATCGCTGCTTGAGTCCATCACTGGGTTTGGCTTTCATCGGGGCGTGCTGGCAGCGGGCTTGCGAAGGCCGGTCCCGCTGCTTGAGGCGTTGCTTGAGCAGTCGAGAACGCTTGTGATCCTTGAGGGGCTCTCCAACCACGACAACGTCGGCGCGATCTTCCGCAACGTTGCGGGCTTGTGCGGCGGGTCCGCCGGGGTGATTCTGGGTCCGGGTTGTTGTGATCCGCTGTACCGTAAGTCCGTCCGCGTCTCCGTGGGCCATGTGCTGCACGTCGCTTGGACGACACTCGACGAGCGCACGTTCCTCAGTTCTGTCTCCAGTCTTCGCGGTGCGGGGTTTCTGGTCATCGCTCTTTCGCCCCGGCCCGATGCCATCGGGATTGCCGACTTACGCGATCAATTGGGCGACCAACTGCGCAACAACGGGGGCAACCAAGGTAGCAACCACGACGGAAACCAGTCCCGGCTGCGCGTCGCTCTGCTGCTCGGGGCCGAAGGTCCGGGGCTGAGCCAATCGGTCATGAGCATGGCGGATCAGTTGGTCCGCATCCCAATGTGCGAGGGTGTCGACTCGCTCAATGTCGCGACTGCGGGAGCAATCGCACTGTCATGGCTCGCCAATCGCGATCACTAGGATCACTTGGATCACTAGGCCAATCGCGCCAGTCCACACAACCCGCGAGAGTTCACCAGGCGATTCGGCGGCGGTTTGCCAGGTTCCCTGGGGCGAACGGACTATGGATGTGCGCGGATTTGTCGCATTTTTGTCCATGATGGGGCTAGGAACCGAGATGCAATCGTGATCCAGGCTTGAAGTCGGTCCCGCTCCCGTTCGATACCTTGCTGTGAAACCTTGCCGCCTGCACCGTCTGGGTAGCGTGGCGAGGTTGCTCGTGTCTGTTTCCGCTTCGGGATCGCGCATGGATGCGCGGTGCGAATCGGGAATGGCCACCAACAGACGAGGCGTGCTATGTCCGAGCAGATACCGCCCGACGTGGCGACGAAACGAATTTTCACCACTGGCGAGGCCGCCGCGATCTGCAAGGTCAGCCAGCAGACCGTCATTCGCTGCTTTGACAGCGGTCGCCTCACAGGCTTTCGCGTTCCGGGCAGCAAGTTTCGGCGTATTCCCCGCGAGGAACTGGTTCGTTTCATGAAGGCCAACGGGATACCCACGGACATCCTCGAAGCCGGCAAGAAGCGCGTGCTCATCGTCGATGACGATGCGCGCCTGGTCGAGATGTATCAGGACCTGCTGAGCCTTGATAGCCGCATCGATGTCAAGACGGCGGGCAATGGATATGACGCCGGCTTGCTCACCGAGCAATTCAAGCCGCATCTGGTGGTGCTGGATTACCTGCTTCCGGATATCAACGGCAACATCGTTTGCCAGCGCATCCGAAGCAATCCCGCCGTGTCGGATTGCAAGATTCTGCTGATCTCGGGCGTGGTGCGTCCGGAAGAGATCGACGGGCTTCGCAGGGCTGGCGCGGACGACTTCCTGCGCAAGCCATTCAGTGTCGAGCAGTTGAGCCAGCGCATGAGCGCGCTGCTTGGTATGGAAGATGTTGCAATTCTGCCCACCCTCGAAGAATCCAGCGCGCAGACGCAGGTCGGCACGGATGTCGAGAGCGAGCAATAGAACTGACCAGCGGCAAAGGTTGAGGCAGATGCAGAGGCAAAGGGAGACTTGTCTGTGAGCGTGATGGGCCGACAAGACGCACCGATCCGGGGAACGCCAGCGAGCGATCCTCAATCTCTCACGCGCGAGGCAGCGAGCAGCGCCGCTCGTGCTCGTCAGGTCGAACTCATCCTTGAGCGTGTCGACAGCATGCCGACGCTGCCAGCGGTTGCTGCCAAAGTAATCCAGATGGGGGCGAGCGACTCTGTCGAGATCGAAGAATTGGCAACGCTGATCGAGAGCGATCCTGCACTCACGACGCGGATTCTGGGCCTTTGTCGTCGCGCCGACAAAGGCTTGGGCGATCGTGTGATGTCCGTGAAGCGGGCCGTGGTGATGCTGGGCCTCGAGGCGGTCCGGTCCGCTGTGCTCAGCGTTGCGGTCTTTGATGCTCTCAAACCGGTTGACGATGTGCGCCAGCGAGTGATCGAGCGAGAAGCAGTCGCGGACGATGGCGACGGGCCTGGGCCCGAGTTTGATCGCATTGGGTTTTGGAAGTATTCCATCGCCGTCGCCTGTGCGAGCGAATTACTTGCCTCTCGCCAGCAGCGAGCCAATGGCGCGGGTCGTCCCGGCACATCGCGTGTTCTGCCAGAGGAGGCCTTCCTCAGCGGGTTGCTGCACGCGATCGGTCGCATCACGCTGCAATGGCTCCTTCCCACTGCGTATTTGCGGGCCGTGCGCCTTGCGAACACGCGCGGCGTGCAACTCGCAAACGTCGAGCGACAACTTTTCGGCCTCGACTATCGCACGGCGGGCAAGCGCCTTGCCACGCGATGGGAACTGCCCGCGAGTGTGCAGGATTGTGTCTGGCTGCACGGGCAAGGCAGTGCGGCATTGTCCGCCAGTCCACACGCGGATCTGATTGCCACGGTTTCTGCGGGTCAGGCTCTCGCTCGTGCAACGCACCTGGGCTTTAGTGGCGATGGAGATACTCCCGCAGACGGGGCGCGTGTCCTGCGGGAATTTGGCATCACCGCGAGTGATATCGAACTCACTGGCCTGCTGCACGAGCGCGTCGCGGAACGGGCCAAGTTGCTCGGGCTCGACACGATCGATGCTCCGGGACTATTGATTGAGAGTCTGACGCAAGCGACCGCCCGGCTTCATGCGTTGCATACTCGCAGCCAGCAGCGATCGCAGCTCGCGAGCGCACAGACCCGAGTGCTCGATGCTGTCAACACGTTCCACGAACAGGCTGCGCGGGGACGAGTGCGGAGCGGCGTGGTCGAGTCGCTGGCACGTTCGGCCATGGGCTTGCTGGGTCCGGGGTTCTATTGCCTGCTGATTCAAGGCCAGGGTGAAGTTGGTGATTCTTCAACCAACGGCATGCAGGTTGCGCTTTACCACTTTGATCAGCAGGGCAACGTCGCGTCGGTTCGTGCTGTCGAGCCGCCAAGCACTCTGCATAGCCAGTTCAGCGTTGCTTCGTTGGGCAACGATCAGGCGATGAGCATATCGGGCCTCGCATTGCTTCCGTGGCTTGGCGACGATCTTGCGGACGCACCGGATCTTCGCACGTTGAAGGTTGTTGGTTTGCCCGGCGAACCCACGCCGATCTTTGAAGGTGCCGCTCTGATTACCGATCGTGCGGTCTCTGGACAATCGGGCGAACTCGCTGGCTACGGCTCTCCCCAGACACCGATGGATCGCTCGCTGTTGCGTCCGTTGCTCCAGGCTTGGAGCGCGGGGCTGCGTCATGCCTTTGATCGCGATCATGCCCAGCGACTTCAGGAGCAGTTGGTCGAGGCTGGCAGAGCACTCTCCGAAGCCCAGCAGCAGATCGCACAGACCGAATCGATGGTTCGACTGGGCGAGACCACCGCGGGTGCAGCCCACGAGATGAATACGCCGCTCGCAGTGATCAGCGGGCGGGCACAGATTCTGCTCTCGCGCTCTCGCGATGCACGCGATCGCACGGCGTTGCAGGCTATCGCGGATGCGTCCGGACAGGTGAGCGAACTGGTCGAGAATCTGCACATCTTGAGCAAACGTCCGCAGCCCGTCGATCGTCGCTGCGACCTTCCAGAGACGATCCGGGCCGCAGTGGAGCGAGCGACACAGCAGATCAGTCCTAACGCCGACGTGAGCCTTGAACTGTCGCGTGTGCCCAGCGTTGCTTCGATTGATACCGAATTGCTGGGCGGGGCAATCCAGGAGTTGGTGTGCAATGCGCTTGAGGCAGCCTCGCGTGGTCCCATTCTGATCACTGGTCTGGCGGAGAGTCCCGAGGGAGCACTGATCATCCGCGTCACTGACAATGGGCCAGGCCTGTCGGACAAGGCCAAGGTCCACGCGTTTGATCCCTTCTTCAGCGAGCGCGGCGCGGGACGCGGCAAGGGCCTGGGCCTCACGCGTGCGAAACTCTTCGCCGAGGCGCTGGAGGGCACGATCACGCTGCTCTCGCCCATTCCTGGCGCCCCAGGCAAGATCGGGACGATCGCGACGCTGCTGGTGCGGCGTTGGGCTCCGATCGTTGAACTCGCCAAGCGCTGAATCGCGATCACAAACGCTGGATTCTGAACGAATCACCTCAACTCGAACAGGAATCAGTTTCGCTGTGTTGTCGCATTGCATGGCGAACAATGTTCCACACGCTCGCGCGGTGTCTTCCTCAACCAACGTCCGAATTGCTCCGATACTTCACACGATGGCACGTAAGAAGTCACAACCCGCGGATGCATCTCTGCCAGTTGGCGCGCAGCCCTGTGCGGCTGACGACACGAATGTTGTCGCGAATGTGGTGCGAACAACCGGCGCCATCATGCTCATCGGCGAACCACTGTGCGCGACGCTTGCCAAGAAAGCTATTGCGGGCGCGTGCGAGGTGGCGATCGTGCTGCGCACGCTGCCCGAACTGCTCGAGGCGAGCGCGTCGTGTGATGTGCTGGTGGTGTGCGCACAGGGCGATGATGTCCTACTTCGTGACACCATTGAGACATTATCGCGTCAGCGACCGGGCGTGTCGTGCGTGGTGTGGTGTGATGCGCCGACAATCGAATTGGCCAGCGCCTGCCTTCAGTTGGGGGCCGCCGATCTGATCGCGAGCGATGCCCAAGATGCGCGGGAGCGGTTGCTCAAGGCCGCGAAGCGCACACGATCCTGGCGGACCAAGCGCCGTTCACAGGCGGGCAAGGCGCGAGAACTGCGAGAGACCAGCAAGCAATTGGCGACTCTCCAGGACGAACTCGAGAAGCAGGTCGGCGCGGTCGCTGGCCAACTCGCCGGTAGTTTCAGGGATGTCGCGGTCCAACTCAAGTATGTCGCCATCGCCACCGAACTCGAAACACTCCTGCGACAGGAGTTGGAAGTCGAGGCGCTGCTGCGGACCACGCTCGAGTTCCTGCTCCGCAAGGTCGGCGCGGTGAACGCGGCGATCTTCATGCCCGACGATGGCGGAGATTATTCATTAGGCGCGTACGTGAACTATGACTTCCCTCGCGACAGCGCCCAGTCGACCCTCGAAGAACTTGGCAACACGCTCGCGCCAATGTTTGATGCCAGGAACGGCTTACATGTCGTCCCCGATGCGGGCGCGCTCCCGCCCCGAGAGGATGAACTGCTGGGCAACGTGGGCGGACCCGCGATGGGCTGGCTCAGGGACGCGACCCTTGCCGTCTTCTCCTGCCAAGGCAAGATAAAGAGTGCGGGATCGGGTGCGGATCAGTGCTCCGCCATGATCGCGATCTTCCGCGACAAACGCACACAGTTTGACGGGCAGTCACTGCGATTACTGACCATCATCGGCGAGCACTTTGGCCAGCAGATGGCGCGACTCGTTGCGACGACAAACCGCGCGGCCAAGCACAACTGGGACGCCAGCGGAGATGCGCGGGGCGAGGCGGCGTAAGTCCCTACTTGGTCTTTCTGTGACTTCGTCTGCGGTCGTCATCCGCCCTCGACCCGGTGCCAGCACCGGCCTGTCGTCGAGGTGGGCGTATCACTGTATAATCGGCTATGCCCTTCACGATCAAGCCCGATGATGCCCTCTCCGTCGACACCGACAATGCTTCGTACCTCAAGGACCACGTCGATACGGGCGACCGGTGGGTGCTCAACTTCGGCCCTCAGCATCCCGCGACGCACACCACGCTGCGTCTCGTCCTCGAACTCGACGGCGAGCGGATTGCACGCTGCACGCCCCACATCGGGTACCTGCACAGCGGGTTTGAAAAACTCGCCGAGGCCCACGATTACAACCAGTACGTGACGGTTGTCAGCCGGATGGACTACCTCTCGCCCATCGCGAACGACATCGCCTGGCACGGGGCGGTGGAGCGGCTCTTTGGCATTGACATCACGCCGCGTTGCAAGGTGCTGCGCACCATCTTGGCCGAGATGGCGAGGATTCAGAACCACCTGTTGTGCGTGGGCGCGGCGGGCCTGGACCTCAACGCCTTCACTGGTTTCATCTACTGCTTCAACGTGCGCGAGAAAATATATGACCTGATGGACTACATCTCCGGGCAGCGGTTCCATCCGGATTGGACTCGCGTGGGCGGGCTGATGCAGGACCTGCCCTGCGCCGCGACGGGCGACGATATGTTCAAGCGACTCGTCAAGACGCTGATACACGAGGAAGTGCCCAAGGCTGTGGGCGAACTTGAGGGGCTGCTCAATCGCAATCGCATCTTTGTTGATCGCGTGCAGAACATCGGCGTCATTACCAGGCAGGATGCGATCGATTGGTCGCTGACTGGGCCGATGGCCCGCGCGAGCGGCGTTCGACGTGACCTGCGCAAGGACGATCCATACCTGTGCTATGCGGACAACTGGGACGGTCTGGGTGCGGAGAAGGTCAAGTTTTCGGTGGCGATCGCGGAGGACGGCGACGCCTTCGCGCGATACCTCGTTCGACTCGAAGAGATCAAGCAGAGCATCAAGATCATCGAGCAGTTGATCGACAAGATTCCCGCCGGCTCGGTCGATGCCTTCGCTGATAGCAAGGTCGTCAAGCCCAACAAGAAGGATGTCTACGGCTCGATCGAAGGGCTGATCCAGCACTTCGAACTGATCATGACCAACCGCGGCTGGCAGCCGCCCGTCGCCGAGTGCTATGGCGCGCAGGAATCCGCCAACGGCGAACTTGGCTACTTCATCGTCAGCGACGGCGGCCCCCGCGCATGGCGCGTCAAAGTGCGTCCGCCCTGCTTCTTGAATTACAGCATCATGAGCAAGATTACCGAGGGGCACCTGCTCAGCGATATCGTGGCGATCATCGGGAGCATCAATGTGGTCGCGGCGGAGTTGGATAGGTAGACGCGCTTGCCGATCCGATTCGCGCGGAGTTCTCGTGCGACGAAAGGGTCTCCGATGCTGTTCATCCGATTGGTCTCGGCGGTTGCCTTGACGCTCATGCTTGCCGGCTGCGTCGGTAACACGTAACGGCCGCAGGCGGCGTGTCAAGTCCATGGCGACAACCTCAACCATGAATTGCACAAGAATCCGCAAGTGACACATCGAGCGGCAGTGTGCATGATATCGCCAGATCCGAAGTAAGTAGCCGCGAAGAAGGAACGCTTCCCATGGTGCGGCGATGAGCCCAGCGGCGGGTGCATCAGGTACGACAACTGGTTCTGGCCACGCTCGCTCGCGGTCTGGTATTGCGATGGATGCCGTGCGGAGCGTGGGAAATGGCTGGCGCAGTTAAAGTGAATAGCCGAAGTTAAATTTGGATGACACCATCAGGCCGCGTGGCATCAAAGTCAGTTGCTCAAAACCGAGTTCGATGCCTTGTAGCGAGTCCATATATCCTTCATCGAATTCACTTCAAGGCACGGATGCAATCAAGCAAACAACTCTCGCAGCCACTGCACATCCGCCCCGCTCATCTCCGCATCTTTCGTCGCCGCGACGTTGCAGGCGGCTTGTCGGGGATTGCGAAAGCCTGGAATCACACTGCACACATTGGGGTGAGCGAGCAGCCAGCGCTGGGCAATGCTGGAGAGTACTTCGATATCGCGTTGCGATGGATCGTTGGTTGGCGCGGCATTGGGCATTCGTGATTCGGCATTCGTGGCAAGGCCAAAGCCGCCCGAGGTTGCGCGCTGCTTGACTTGGGCGAGTTTGAGCCGCACCGCACGCAACGCGTCGGGCGCGAAGTCCTTGCGATTGCTGCGATAGTCGCCCTCCTCAAACTTGGGCGGCTTCTGGGGATCAAACTTGTCGAGCAGGATGCCCTGGTCCAGCGGGCCGAACGCAACGAAGGTGCAGCCGTGCTGATCCATCAATTGCTGAAGTTTGCTGCCCGGCCTGATGAACTCGTCGTAGCGGAGGTTGGCCTTGCTTTGGAGGACATGGGGCTTGAGCACGGGAATCGCACGCTCGAAGTCTTCGATGGTGTACGCGCTCTGGCCGATCGCGCGCACCTTGCCTTCTTTCACCAACGCGTGCATGGTCGCGGCGGCCTCATGCAGGTAATCGTGCTGCTTGCCATCGACATCGAGGCCGATGTACGTGCCATGGTGGAAGTAGTAGAGATCGATCACGTCGACCTGGAGGTTTCGCAGGCTCTGCTCGCACTGGCTACGGATGTGCGCGGGGTGGAAGGCATGCGGGGCGGTGCCAAGTTGATGACCGACCTTGGTGGCAATGACTTGTGATCCCGGCTTCACGCCCAGTTGCTTGAGGCATCGCCCCAGCATCCGCTCGGCCTTGCCATTGCCATACACGTCGGCGTTGTCCCAGTGGTTCACGCCCGCGTCGAGGCCCAACTTGATGGCAGCGAGGACTTCGGCCTCGTCAACCTCGGCCCATCCGATCGCCTGCCCATTCTGTGGCGACCAGTTCGGGCCGCCCATGGTCCAGCAGCCAAATCCGATCTCGGAGACCTTGATGGACGTATTGCCAAGCGTGCGGTAGCGCATGGTGAAATGTACGTCGGAAACAACGAGCACATCGAACGCGTCGCGCCTTGAAAATCACTGGTTCAGGCGAGGGGCAATGTCTGGCATCAATCCCAGCACCCCCGACAAGCCATACACCACCATAGTGATGACCAGCACGCACGCAAGGTTCAGCAAGAATCCTGCCCGCACCATCTGCGGCACGCGGAGATAGCCGCTACTGAAGACCAGCGCGTTGGGCGGCGTGCCACTGGGCATCATGAACGCAAGGCTGACCGCAAGCGTGACACCGAAGATCAACATGTAGGGATGCACGCCCAACACGGGCGCCGCCGTCGCAACGACGGGCAACAGCACCGTCGCGACCGCCGTGTTGCTGCCGATCTCGCTCAAGAACATGGCACCAGCAACGACAACCAGCACGACCACGAGTGGATGCACGCCCGTCAGGCCGTGCAAAAGCGCGGCGAGCACTTCATCGACTTGGTGTCGCTCGACGGCGGCCGCCAGGGCCAGGCCTCCGCCAAAGAGCAGCAGCACGCCCCAGGGAATGGTGCGGGCGGTCTTCCAATCCAGCAGCATGGTCGCATGCTTGAGATGCACCGGGATCAGGAACATCAGAAGCGAAGCCGTGATCGCGATGCCCGCGTCACTGAGCAGCACGATGGTTCGCCCCGCGTCGTTCATGCGAGTGAGGCCC
Organism: uncultured Phycisphaeraceae bacterium; assembly: GCA_964425995.1. Taxonomy (GTDB): domain Bacteria; phylum Planctomycetota; class Phycisphaerae; order Phycisphaerales; family UBA1924; genus BJHL01. The sequence continues at coordinate 23,988 of CAYRPC010000006.1, read as the reverse complement.
AGCAAGCCTGCGAGTTGCGGGCGAAAAATCCAGAAGATGCTGGCCAGTGCGAAGACGCCCATCACCAGCCACTCGCCCCGTGTGACCTTGCCCAGTTGCTTGAGATCGTTTCGGAGCATCTGGCCAGCGCCCTCCACGCGCAGCCCGCGCGTCGGAAAGAGCAGTGCGAGCAAGCCCCAGCAGATCGGCAGCGTGAGGAGCATCGTGGGCAGGCCAAAGCGAAGCCACTGGGCGAAGGTGAGCGTGTCGTCGTAGGTGCGCGTGATGAAGGCAGCAGCGACGCCGTTGGGTGGAGAACCCACCAGTGTGCCAACCCCGCCGATGGAAGCGCCGTACGCGATTGCGAGCATGGCCGCGATCCCGAAGTTGCGGCTGGGCGGGTCGAGCGCTGGTTGTGGAGCGATGGGATCAATCAAACTTCCAGAAACACTGGCGTGACGTTCTCGCGCAAGTTTGACAACGCCGATGGCGATGGGCAGCATCATGACGCATGCCGCGGTGTTGCTGACCCACATGCTCAGCAGCGCCGTGGCAAGCAGCAGGCCAGCGATCAGTCGATGCGGGCTTGCGCCAAGGCGGACCATGACCAGGAGCGCGAGTCGCTTGTGCAGGTTCCATCGCTCCATCGCACTGCCCATCAGCATGCCGCCCAGGAAGAGATAGACAACCTCATCCGCGTACGGCGCTGCGGTGCTTGCAAAGTCTGAGACCCCCACGAGCGGAAACGCGACCAAAGGGAGCAGAGCCGCAGCCTCGATTGCGATGGCCTCCGTCACCCACCATGTCGCGAGCCACGCTCCGATGGCGATGGTCATTCGGCCTTCTGAAGAGAGCGACGCGAGCAAGTTGCCTGCGTCGTCGCGGATCTTGTCAGGAAGCAGGTGGTAAAGGATCACCGCCAGAAGCGGGCCCAGCAACAGCCCGATCACGCGGGTTCTCGTCCAGGGTTCGGTGGCGTGGGAGAATTGACCCATGCCAGAAGGTAGAGGTGTGGTGAAGGCGGCGACAGCGTTTTCATTGCAGTCACGTGCGGGAAGATCGAGGTTACCACAGGCGAATCGATGCTGTTTCCAACAGTTGGCTTTGATGGCACATCAACGTCTGGGGTTGCGGGGCGTGCCCTGGCGAATGCTTGTCGGCGGACGGGGTGGATGGGGTGTATGGAGCGGGTGAGGGGCGTTGGGAGCGTGGGGGGCCTGAGGGGATCGGGAGGAGGAAGTCTCAGCTGCTGCGGTTTCGCAACTGACCACAGGCCGCAATTCGTCCGCGCTGATTTGCTGTTCGGGCTGATTATCCGTCGTGGGAATTGGCTGGGCAACGCCTAGCGAAATTGGCAAGGACCGGGATTCCGCAACTGGGGCGACGATGTCCTCGCGGCGCGGCGGCGCATCCGTTCCGATGCGGGCGAAGATAAGACGGCCGGCACTGGTCTGGAGGCTGCTGGTCACCACCGCATTGACATGCTTGCCCATGAAGCCTTCGCCATCTTCGAGGACGATCATCGTGCCATCGGGCATATATCCAACGCCCTGCCCGGGCTGTTCGCCCTCTCGCATGACCTTGACCGACAGCATCTCTCCCGGCGCAAGGTTTATCTTCGCGGCGTTGGCAAGTTCGTTCAGGTTCAGGGCAAGGGCACCCTGAATGTTGGCGACGCGGGCCAGTCCGGTGTCGGTGGTGAGGATCATCGCGGGCATCGTGCGGGCAAGATCGACGAGCATTTGATCAACCGCATTGTCGGGCACTGGGGTCTCATCGATCGAGACATCGACAGTTGCCTGGCGCTGCAGGCGGGAAATCATGTCAAGTCCGCGTCGCCCCTTGGCACGCTTGGTCACATCGGCACTGTCGGCCAGGGCTTGCAACTCACGAACGACAAACTGTGGCACGACCAGAGAGCCTTGAATAAATCGAGTCGCGGCGATGTCGGCAATGCGTCCGTCGATCAACGCGGAACTGTCGAGCAGGATTGGCCGCACGCCGCGGATCTGCTTGGCAAATTCAATATATGGAATGACCAGGCGAAAGTCGTCCTGGGTCTGGAGAACAGTGATCACGCCCAAATAGCCCAGACAAATGCCCACGATGATCTTGATGGACTGGATCATCGGCTGATATTGATCAAAGACCTGCCGATCCGTCCAACTCTGCAGCAGCAGATCGGCGAGCGCACCCAGCATCAACGCCGCCAGCAGCCCGAACAACAGCCCCACCAACACGCCCACGATCGACGAAATCCGTTTGACGGGCGTCAGTTTGTCGATCCCCACCACTACCACGATGATCAGGGCGGCAATCGCGACCGGCAACCAAAACACCTGGTTGGCTTCCTTGCTCAACGACCATGCCTGATAGAAGGCGATGGTCGTGAACGTCACGATCAATATCGCGAAGATCAGGCGAATGATGCGGATGAGCACGCCGCGCTGGCTCTGCTCAAGCGTCTGGTGCGTCGGCTCGTGCAAAAGCGCAAGGGGAATATTGCCCGCTTCGGGCTGGGTGCTAGAAACTGCGTGCATGTTGCGACTCCAATTTGGCAACGGAATGTCGGTCACGCCGGATTGAACAATGAACGAATGATGGTCCTACCACGTAGGAATCAGGATGGCGTGCCGTGAAATACTACGGGCAGACACACGCACCGGGTGCATGGTGCTCTCAAGATTGCGTGCGGGCGAAGCGTCCGTAGTTCGCGCTCTCGGACGCGAAAGGGGCCGATTCCCCTCGTATACTCGACGCTTGCACGTTCCGTCTCGTCGGTTGACGGCCGGGCCCGATGCACGGGTGCGACCGTGAACCTGGTCAGGGCTTGACCGCAGCAGCCATAAGCGGCTTCCGTCCGGTGCCGTTGGTGTCCTGGCCGTCAACCGTCGAGACTGGCGTGCAACCATGTGTCGAGTCTCTTCGCATCAGTGCTGGTTCCGGAGTATTCCATGACGACTGTGCTGACGTTGGCTTGGAGCGGCGGATGGGCTGGACTCATCCTTGGCGGTATGATGATCATAACGGCCATCTGCTTCGCGACATGGGCGATGACTCGCGCCCGAACACCGCTGGTTGGCGATGAACACTAACTGTTCGAACAAAGAATTATGTGTTCGTGATGAAATCAGGATGACATCACATTGTGATCATTCCGTGATCAAAGTTCCTGGCCTCAGTCGTGCGGCGGTTGACTCGCGGCATCTTCGCGCAGCAGCGGACGCTCGCCCCGAAGTCGGCGGGCGACATCCAACACAAATGGTTCCCAGCGCGGGGCCGAGAAGTGGGCCATGATCGATGGCCCACGCATCCAAACAGGATGCATCCCAGGCGGTGCCGTGCGGGTCGCCCCAACCCAGCGATCCTTGAGCAGCGTGTAGCAGGTCAGGTCGATGGGGTTCTGCCGCTGATATGCGTCCATGGCGAGCAGCCAGGGCGAGTTTGAGCGCATGCATCTCGCCGCGGAGTCGGGAGCGATCCGATCGGCGAGAATCGCGCCGCGATGGGGCGAGCCAAAAGTGAAGGCCCGGGCAACATCAATATGCAGGGGCGACGACTTGCGCGATGAGCGCAACTCTGGAACGTGCTGCTTTGCGAATACGCGGGTGTCGGCATCCATCGCGCACCATCGGGCGAGCACGCCACCCATGGAAATACCCAGCACGTCCATTGCAGGTGAGACCTTGGAATCGGGGTCGATTCCAAGCCGATCGCGGACGAGGGACATGACACGCCGCGTGATGCTCTCGATGTCGCCCAGAGTCGCGTAGGACACGACAATGAAGTCGTTGCGATCAGTGCTCGTCAAGGTTGCAAGCAGGTCACGCACACTGAGCGCGAGGCCCGAAAAGCCGCGATAGCCATTCAGCAGCAGCACGGGTCGTGCGAGCGGTACAGGGGCGGCGATCATGCGCTCTCGCACATCAGCCAGTTCTTCTTGTGCAACATTGATCGCAGGATTGCCGGTCTCTCGTGGATGCAGTCCTGAAAAACGCAGGGCTGTGGCCGCCGCATCAACGATGCTGGCGGAGAATGATTGGGCGAGTGGTTGCAGCATGTGCGTGGGAGTTCATCGGACGTATCTATCAACACCCCCTATTACAATAGCCCGCAAGCCAGGTCGCCGGGACCAGCATTGCTGAAATCTGCCGGTTTGAACCAACTCTTTACACGTTCACGTCTACTCCCAGACCGCGCCTGATGTCGCGTGGAAGTTCGCCATCAACGTCTCGCAAGCAGTGGCATGAGATATCGCCCCGTGTGGCTCGCCGCGTGCTTGGCGATCTGCTCGGGCGTGCCCGTCGCGACAATGGTGCCGCCCTTGTCACCCCCTTCTGGCCCAAGATCGATGATCCAATCGGCACACTTGATGACATCGAGGTTGTGCTCGATGATCAGCAGCGTGTGCCCCTGATCGGCAAGGCGATGCAGCACTTTTACGAGTTTGTTGATGTCCTCAAAGTGCAGGCCGGTAGTGGGCTCGTCGAGAACATAAAGCGTGCGTGAAGACGCGGCAAACGAACGAACCGGCGAAGCCGAGGCAGCGGGGAGATCCTCTCCGCCGTCGTGATAGCCCGATCCTGCTTCGTCTTGTCCGTTGGTTTGCTGGCTCTCGTGGTCGCCCTCAAGGCTCCTGCCCTTGGCCAGCTCCGTCGCCAGTTTGATGCGCTGCGCTTCTCCACCCGAAAGTTGCGTGCTGGGCTGGCCAAGCTTGACATAATCAAGCCCGACCTCGTGCAGGCACTTGAGCGGACGGAGAATCTTGGGATGGTTCTCGAAGAAGGTCAGGGCATCCTCGATCGTCATGTCGAGCACGTCAGCGATGTTCTTGCCGCGATACACCACTTCAAGCGTTTCACGGTTATAGCGTTTGCCTCGACAGACTTCGCACTCGACAAAGACATCGGGCAGGAAGTGCATCTCGATCTTCTTGAGCCCTTGTCCCTGGCATGCCTCGCAGCGTCCGCCGCCGTTCTGAGCCGTGACGTTGAAACTGAACCGTCCGGGTTTGTACCCCCGAACCTTAGATTCCTTCGTGGCAACAAAGACCTTGCGGATCTCGTCAAAGAAGCCGACATATGTCGCCGGATTACTTCTGGGTGTGCGGCCGATAGGCGACTGATCGACCTCGATGACGCGGTCGATGGCGTGCTTGCCCCCGGGAAACTTGAGCGACTTGTGCTTGCCGGGCAGTTCGCGAGCGCCCAGCAATTCCTTACGTGCTGCTCGCAAAACAATGTCGTTGACCAGTGTGCTCTTGCCGCTGCCCGAAACCCCCGTGATCAGCACCATGCCGCCCACAGGAATCGCGACGTCGACGTGCTTGAGATTGTTCTCGGTTGCTCCCTTGACAAGCATTGCGTGCTTCTCATTGACTGCACGCCGCTTGGTGGGTATCTCGATGCGCCGTCGTCCGCTCAAGTAGTCGCCCGTGATCGAATCAGGCGTGCTGATAATGTCAGCAACGCTGCCCTGTGCGACAACCCTCCCTCCATGCACGCCCGGGCCCGGGCCAATATCCACAACATGGTCGGCAGCCCGGATCATGTCCTCGTCATGCTCGACGACCAGCACGGTGTTGCCAATGTCCGCGAGGTGTCGCAGCGTGGCGATCAGTCGGTCGTTGTCACGCTGGTGCAAGCCGATCGTGGGTTCATCCAATACATAGCACGCGCCGACCAGCCCCGAGCCAACCTGCGACGCGAGACGGATGCGCTGGGCCTCGCCGCCCGAGAGCGTTGCGGTCTTGCGCGAGAGATTGAGGTACTCCAGCCCGACGCCCATCAAAAAACGCAGGCGATTGTTGATTTCCTTGAGGATCGGCTGGGCGATGATCCGCTGCTCATCGCTGAGTTTCAAGGCCTGGGCAAACTTCACGGCCTCGGTAATGTCAAGCCGAGAGAACTCCGCGATGCTCAGATGATGCAGCATCTTCGTGTTGCCAGGTGGTCGCCCGATCACGTTCGCCGAGCAGACCTCGTCTCGCTCGACCGCATGATCGCTCTCGATGAGCACATGCAGCGCCTCAAGCCGCAGACGGTCGCCATGACAACTCTGGCAGGCCTTGTCCGAAAAGAACTTGCTGAGCCATTCCTTGACCGACTCATTGTCGGTGGTCTTCCACCATGCCGTCAGTTCGGGAATCACGCCCTGCCACTTCATGCCCGCCTTCTTTGCTTCCTCCGTGCTGGCCCCATAAAGCAGCATCTTGCGCTGCTCGGGTGTGAAAAAAGTGATCGGCATGTCGATCGGCACGCGATACGCTTTGCAGAACTTGCGTATTCCGCGGTTGAACCAGCTCTTGACCATCACGTTCTTCGCATACGCCTCGATCGCACCTTCCGCAAGACTCTTTGATGGATCAGGCAGAACCAATTGCTCGTCGAGTTCGAGCAGCGTTCCCAGGCCATTGCACGTCGGGCACGCGCCATAGGGCGAGTTGAAACTGAACAGCCGCGGCTCCAGTTCCTCGAGCGCAACTTCCGGATGCTCCGGATCGGCATACTTCGTGCTGAACGATCGATCAATGAAATCGCCTGGCTTGGCCTCGTTCTCGACCGCGATCACCACCACGCCATTCGCCAGTTTGATGGCAGATTCGACGCTCTCCGCAACCCGCTGGCGATTCTCGCTGTCAAGCGTGAGCCGATCGATCACCGCCTCGATGTCATGCTTCTCGTGGCGACCTAGTTTCAGTGGGTTCTCGCCCGGCTCCTTGAGCACTTCGCGAATGTCCTTGATCCCGCCATTCACTCGTACTCGAGTCCAGCCCTGCTGCGACAAGTCTTCGAGGATGTCGCGATGAAAACCCTTCTTGCCACGAATGACGGGAGCCAGGATCATCGCGCGAGTCACGCTCTGGGTACCCCCTCGCTCCGCGAGGGGCGATCTGCCAGCGATCCCGGTATCGCCTGTGCGCCCCTCGCGGAGCGAGGGGGTACCCACCAGCGCGTCCACGATTTGCGTCGCGCTGGTCGCCGTGATCGGTCGCCCGCTCCGTTCCAGCACCGTGCCGTCTTTCTTCAGTTTGGTCGGTGCCCACGAGTATGGCCGCCCGCAACGAGCAAAGAGCAAACGCAAGTAGTCGTAAATCTCGGTCGTCGTCGCCACCGTCGAGCGCGGGTTGCTGCCGCTGCTGCGCTGCTCGATGGCGATCGTGGGCGGGATGCCCTCGACCTCGTCGACATCAGGCTTCTTGAGTTGGTCGAGGAACTGTCGCGCGTATGCCGACAGACTCTCCATGTACTTGCGCTGTCCCTCGGCGAAGATCGTGTCAAAGGCGAGGCTGCTCTTGCCGCTGCCCGAGAGTCCCGTCATCACGATCAACTGGTCGCGCGGAATGTCAAGCGTGATGTCCTTGAGGTTGTGCTCCCGTGCCCCACGCACACGGATCACCCGCTGATCCGCCACAGTGGGCTTCAAAGCCTTGGGCAAACGATCCTTGGTTTCCACCATGCTCGATTGCTTTGCCGCGCTCACGCTGGTCACGATCCTCTCTCCATGCACCCCCGCCCATGTAGTGCGGGCGGAGTGTATGGGATCAGTTCGGTGCGGCTGGTGTTTTAGTTTCGGCCGAAGAGGGAAGTGGTGTCGATGTTGTGGCAGCGGCTTCGCCAGGGGCGGGCGGGAAGATGCTGGGCTGTTTCGCTGCTTCCGCCGCCGCCGCGGCCTGAGCCTGGGCCTTGCGAACCGCGTTGCTCTTCTTCATCTGGCTGAACATGCCCAGCATCGCAAAGCCGATCGCGATGCCCGCGAGGTAATACGACAGTTTTCGAAGGAACGCGCCGCGCGATTGTTCTTGCTGGTAGGCCACGTGAGATGGTACGTTCATCCGCGCAGCCGCTCATCCGCCCGCGCAATCACCTCCTCGACGCTGATCCGCCGAATCATGGCCGCGCTGCGGTCGTCCCGGAAGTAGAACTCGTCCTCCTGTTGTACATGCTGCACCACGTCGCAGAGGCGTGCATAGGGACATGCTAGCGCAGGGTCGGTGGGGCCCAGCAGCGCGATCAACGGGCGATCAAAGCCCATGCCAATGTGCAGCGAGGCCGAGTCGTTTGCGACCACCAACGCGCTCCCCTCGATGATCGCCATCAGTTGTCCCACGCTCGTCTGGCCCACACGATCGATTACCAGCGAGTTGCGCTGCGCAATATCGAGCACGGGCAGAATTCGTGGGCGCTCATTCGCCGCGCCAACCAGCACCACGGCAACCGACTTGCCAGTGATGTGCGTCGCCAAGGTCGCGAATCGCTCCGCTGGCCACTCTTTGGCGGGCCACGCGCTGGTCGGTGCCAGTACAACATAGCGATGCCTTGCGAAAACTTGCTGCGCAAGCCAGGCTCGATCCGCTGGGGCCGAGTACAGCCGACACGCCTCTGTGGTCTTGAGCGCCGGCGCACCAGCCGCCTCCACCAATGCCAGCATCTTGTCCACCGTGTGCATGACCTTGGGTGTGCGCACACGCTGGGTCATCGGTAGCCAGCCCAATTCGCGCGCATCGCGAGAACCGATCCGGCGTGGTGCCCGCGTGGCCCAAGCAAGCCAGCCGCTGCGGGCAAGTCCCTGGCAGTCGAGCACAAGGTCATAGGCTGGCTCGCGGAGCGAACGCAGATACGCGCCGATCTTGCCCCATTGCAGGCGAAGGAACCACTGCGAGAGCTCCTTGCGCGGGAAGGGCACTACGTTGGACAACGCCGGGTGGCTGGCGATGACCGGTGCGAACGCATCCCGCACCAGCCAGTCGATCCGTGCCGTGGGATACGCCGCCCGCAGGCTCGCGAGCACGGGCACGCTCCGCGCGACATCGCCCAGGGCGCTGGGGCGGATAATCAGGATGGACTTGGGGGCCGGGGCGTCGGGCACGTGCGGTGTTGTAGGGGCGAAGCACGAACCAGGCCCGACGCGAGTGACAATCGGGCATTAGCCGGTTTTGGTAACGTTCGACCGAATATTGGCGAAGAATGCCACCTCGCGCGGATGCGGGCTCTGGGGGTCGGATCCATCACTCTATGAAACAGCATATTGCTCGTCGTACCGCCCTGCTCGCCTTCTTCGCCGGGAGCGCCATCAGCGCCTCCGCCTTCGCGGATGTCTCCCCCAACGCTGGCATGATGCGTTGGCCCGATGTGAGCAAAGATCAGGTCTGCTTCGTCTATGCCAACGACATCTGGGTCGCGCCCAAGGCTGGCGGACAGGCTCGCCCGCTCGCCAGTCCGCCAGGAGTCGAGAGTTTCCCGCGATTCAGCGCCGATGGTTCCACCATTGCGTTCATTGGCAACTACGACGGCAACCGCGATATTTACTCGATTCCGCTGGCCGGCGGCATTCCCGCTCGCATCACGTTCAACCCATCGGGCGAAACCCTTTGCGATTGGATGCCCGACGGTAATCTGCTGTTCTTTACCAACGCGTACGCCGGTCTCCAGCGCCAGCAGCAGTTGTGGCAGACCAGCGCCACCGGTGGCCTGCCCACGCAGTTGCCAGTCCCTTATGGCGGCTTTGGCAGCATCTCTCCAGACGGCAACTGGCTCGCCTATACGCCTCACAGTGTCGACACCCGCACATGGAAGCGCTATCGGGGCGGCATGGCCACGGACATCTGGCTCTTCGACCTCAAGAACAAGACCAGCCAGCGTATCACCGACTGGGAAGGCGTCGACACGCTGCCCATGTGGGTGCCAGGCGGCGATGGCAACACGGTGTATTACCACGCTGACAAGGGCAGCGAACACCGGATGAACATCTGGGCGTATGACATCGCGAACAAGGCGACCCGCCAGATTACCAACTTTGCCGACGACGACATCAAGTGGCCAAGCATCGGCCCGGGTTCGGACGGGAAGGGCGAGATCGTCTTCCAACTGGGCGGCAAACTCATGCTGCTCAACTTGGGCACGGGCCAATCCAGCGAAGTCAAGATCACGATTCCGGGCGATCGCCCCAAACTCCGCCCCCGCACGGTGGATGCCAGTAAAGTGGTTGAGGGCGCGAGCATCTCGCCCAGTGGCAAGCGTGTCGCGATCGAGGGCCGTGGCGACCTCTGGTCCGCGCCCGTCAAAGAAGGCGTTGTCCGAACACTCACCCGCACCGATGCAATCGCAGAGCGCGACCCAGCCTGGAGCCCCGACGGCAAGTGGATCGCCTACTTCAGCGACGAGAGCGGCGAGTACAACCTGTACGTCCGCGCGTCCGATGCGCGCCCGCCTGAGAAAAAGGACGACAAGCAGGACGGTCCCAAGACTGAGGGCAACACAGAAGGCAAAGACGAAGGCAAGACTGATGCCAAGGAAGACGGCAAGCAGGCCGAAGGCACTGCGGCATCGAGTGAAGAAAAGCAGCAAAAGCAGCCCAAGCGCGAGACTCGCAAACTCAGTGATTTTGGCGCGGGCTACCGATATTCGCCCCGCTGGTCTCCCGACAGCAAGTTCATCACCTTCGTTGATCAAAACGGCGGGATATTCCTCACCGATGTCGACAAGGGCGAGACCAAGCTCTTTGATACCGATTCGTGGATGAACCGCCCCAGCGTCAGTTGGTCCAGCGATTCGCAGTGGATCGCTTATGACCGAGCCGAGGAGAAGACCGGTTCGGGCGTGATCGTGATCGCCAACATCAAGACGGGCGACAAGCAGGTCGTCACCGACCACATGTTCCCAAGTTCCAACCCCGTCTTTGACCGCAAGGGTGATTGGCTCTTTTTCGTCAGCCTGCGCGCTATCAACAATCCCGAGTACAGCGACGTTGACAACACCTACGCCTATCGCGACAGCCAGGTCCTGCTGATGGTCCCGCTCAACAAAGATGTCAAGAACCCTTGGCTCCCCAAGAGCGATGAGGAAGAGTTCAAACTCGACAAGAAGAAGGAAGACAAAAAAGACGAAGCCAAAAAGGACGACAACAAGGACGAAGCAAAGAAGAACGATAACGACAAAAAGCCCGATGCCGCCACGCCTGAGGATCCGCTCTCGGGTACCTGGTCTGGAAACGTCAAGGGCCAGCAACTGCCCGGCGGCAGCATGGCAGTGACGTTCAACTTGACTCTGACGGGTGACAAGGTGAGCGGCACCGCGAGTTCGATGATGGGCGAAATGCCCGTCTCTGGTACGTTTGACAAGGCCAGCGGCAAACTCGAATTGACTGCAACCATGCAAGGTCAGCCCGTGACGTTCAGCGCGACCGTCAGCGGCAACGAACTCACCGGCACATGGAGCGCCGGACAGCAGCAGGGTGAATTTAGCGCGACCAAGGCGAACGCAGGTGGTGCCGATGACAAGAAAGACGAGAAGAAGGACGACAAGAAGGATGCCGAGAAGCCCAAGGAAGTGAAGATCGACTTCGAAGGCTTCGAACGCAGGGCTATGCAACTGCCAACCCCCGCGGGCACTTTCGGGTCCCTGGCTGTCGCCGATGGTGAGAAGCTCATCTTCCGCCGCAGCAGCGCCCGGGGCGACACCGACATGTCTGGCATCCGCGTCTACAACTACACGGGCGATGAGAAGAAGGAAGAGGCTGTGACCAGTGGCGGCGGCTTTGATCTCTCCGCCGATGGCAAGAAACTGCTGATCTTCCGTGGCGGTGGCAACATGGTCGTCGTCGATCCCAGTTCGGGTGGCGGCAAAAGCCAGTCCGTTTCCACCACCGGCATGACCAAAGTCATGCAGGACCCGCGTGTCGAGTGGAAGCACATCGTCAACGAGGCATGGCGACTCCAGCGCGACTTCTTCTATGAGCCCACCATGCACGGCGTGGACTGGCCCAAGGTCCGCGAGCATTACATCGCGATGGTCGACGATGCCGCCAGCCGCGAAGATGTCAACCTCATCATCAGCGAAATGATCAGCGAACTCAACATCGGCCACGCCTATCTCGGCGCGCCGGGCGATATCGAAGACCAGCCCAGCGCCAACGTGGGACTGCTGGGCGTTGACTTTGAACTCCATACCAGCGACCAGGGCTCTGCCTATCAGATCACCCGCATCATCGAGGGTGGCCCGTGGGACTCTGACGCGCGCGGACCACTCAGCCAGCCTGGTGTTGATGTCAAGGTTGGTAACTATGTCCTCGCCGTCAATGGCGTGCCCATCGATACCAGCAAGGATCCATACGCAGCCTTTGTCGGCACTGCGGATCGAGTCACGAGTATCACTGTGAGCAGCAATCCTGTTCTCGATGGCACCGAGCGCGAGATCATTCTCAAGCCCTTGAGCAGCGAAGTCAACCTCCGCTACCGCGCCTGGATCGAATCCAAACGCGCGTACGTGGAAGAGAAGTCAGGCGGCAAGGTCGGCTATATCTATGTTCCCAACACAGGTGTCGATGGGCAGAACGATCTCTACCGCCAGTTCGTTGGTCAGCGTGACCGTGATGCCCTGATCATCGACGATCGCTGGAACGGCGGGGGGCAGATACCCAACCGCTTCATCGAGTTGCTCAATCGTCCCAACACCAACTTCTGGGCCAAGCGCGCCGGCCAGGATTGGGTCTGGCCCCCCGACGCACACTTTGGCCCCAAGGCCATGCTCATCAATGGCCTCGCCGGCTCGGGCGGCGACATGTTCCCCTGGCTCTTCCGCTTCCATAAACTTGGCCCCTTGATTGGCACCCGCACCTGGGGCGGTTTGGTCGGCATCAGCGGCAACCCAACCATGGTCGATGGCGGCTCGATCACCGTCCCCAACTTCGGCTTCTACGAGACCGATGGCACCTGGGGCGTTGAAGGGCATGGCGTCGATCCCGACATTGAAGTCATCGATGACCCGGCGCTGATGCAGAACGCGGGCGATCCCCAACTCGACCGTGCTATCGCGGAGATGCTCAAGGCCGCGCAGGAACGTCCATGGAAGCGGCCCCAGCGGCCCCAAAGCCCCAACCGCAGCGGCATGGGCATTCCCAACGCAGACAAGTAGGCCCGACGTTTTGGCGAGCAGAAATGCAACAAACCAAGAAGGCCCGCTCTGTGCGGGTCTTTTTCATGCGCAATGCTTGATTTGACGCATCCTATAGAATGGTGTGCTGGTACAAACTCAGTTGGTGTTTAGTTTGGAAGGATGCAACCCATGCGTGTACATGATTTGGTTTGTCTTGCCCTTGCCATCACAACCGGCGTGAATCTCTCCCATGCCCAATTGCTGGAATTGCCGCCCGATGGGCCCGGGCCTCACGAGCGCATCAGCCCGAACGACTTGCTGCGCGAGCCCGTAGGGGATCAGCCGCGCTCGCCCGCGTTCTTCACGCCCCGAGGGTTTGTGCAGAGCGTACAAGTCAATGTTGACATGAACGGCATGAACATCGTGGGCGATGCCGCCAACGAGCCTTCGTTGGCTTCAGATCCGCGATTTCCTAATCGCATCGTCATTGGCTACCGCCAGTTCGACAGCATCAATAACAGTTTCCGCCAGGGCGGATACTCGTGGAGCGACGACTTTGGAAGAACATGGAACAAAAACACGCTGACTCCGGGTGTCTTTCGCAGCGATCCCGTGTTGCGAGCCAGTGCCGATGGCACCATTTTCTATAACTCCCTCCGCATCGAGCCGGCTTTCGAAGTTGACTACTTCCGTTCCAGCGACGGCGGGCAGACTTGGAGCGGACCCGTCTTCGCGTTCGGGGGCGACAAGACTTGGTTCGCCATCGACAAGTCCGACACCCCGCGGCGCGGACGCATGATCCAGGCGTGGAACTGCTGTGGGTTCAACCGCTCGCTGAATGGCGGGCTGACGTGGTCAGTGCCCAGCGGCAACTTGGGCATCGTCTTCGGAACCGTCGACATAGGCCCCAATGGCGAGGTGTATGTGATCGGCCAGGGCGGCGGCGTCCGCATCCAGCGGTCGCTCGACGCGCTGGACCCGCGGACCCCTGTCCCCACCTTTGCGCCGTTGTCGACGGTGATTGCGAACAATCCCGGAGGCCTCAATCGCGAGCCGAATCCTGCCGGGCTGATCGGCAGTCATTATGTACTGGCAGAAAAGAACGTCGCGGGACGCATCGGATGGCTCTACACATTGACAACAACGTGGACCACGGGCGGCGCGACAGAGGTGCTGTTCCGGCGCAGCCGCGACGCGGGTACGACGTGGGACCCGGCGCTGGTGTTCAATGGCGGCGTGCCCAATGTCAACAGTTATCAGTGGTTCGGCACCATGGGCCTTGCCCCCAGCGGTCGTCTTGACATCATCTACAACGACACCGGCCAGACGCTCAACCCCGTGCTCAGCCAGACGATGTACACCTTCAGCAATGATGGCGGCGCGACATGGAGCACGCCCGAGGCCCTTGGCCCGGTCTGGAACAGCATCGTGGGCTGGCCCCAGCAGAACAAGATCGGCGACTATTACGACATCGAATCAGACAACCTTGGTTTCAACCTCGCGTATGCCACGACCTACAACGGCGAGCAAGATGTCTACTTCATCCGCTGGGGCCCTCGCCCATGCGACGACATCGACTTCAACAACGACGGCAGCGCCTTCGATCCTCAGGATGTCGATGCCTTCCTCAGCGTGTTTAGCGAGGGACCGTGCGTCCCAGCGGCGGCAATCTGCAACGACATCGACTTCAACAACGACGGATCACTATTTGACCCGGGCGACACTGAAGCGTTCCTGCGGGTCTATAGCGAAGGACCATGCGAGGAGTAATCGAAGCGCAAGCAAGTAATCGTTTCACCGGTATGGAGTGACGCGATCGCCGTACAACACACTTGATGTTTTATATGGCGAGCACCCAACCTGGCCCCCTGCACGCCAACATCAATCGCCCAGATACATGAACTCTTCACGCACGATCTTCCCATCGCGAACGGTGTAGACGCCTATCTCGGTCATCGGGCGGCGCACGCCGGTCTTGAGGTTCTCGACATCCATCTCAAACTTCACGCTGAAACCCGTCGCGCCGATATAGGGCCCTTCGGATCGAGCACCGTGAATCTTGTTTTCCTTCATCCACACTTCGCCCTTCGCAACGGTGGCATTGCGTCCGCGCCACTCAAACTCCGCGCCAACGCCCTCGCAAGACACGACGTTGTCTTGCATGAGATGCTTGTAGATGGACATCTCGTCGCCCAGACGTACTAGTTCCATGAACCCCTTCGCGATCTCGCTCACGCGTGGCCCGCTACCGGTTGAAACCGGGAAGGGGCCGCCCGCGACGAACTTCGGTGTGCTGACGACTTTCATTGTCGCCTTGCGCTTCGCTGCGGCCACCTTGCTTTTGGCCGGTGTTTTTTTGCTCGTTGCCTTGCCACCCTTCTTGCTGGCTTTCTTTGCCATGAAACATGCTCCTCGTTATTGCGTGATCAAACTTTGCCGTCTTTGCGATTTTTTCCAGTAACGCGTATGCGAAACTCGCTATGTGAAGGTAGACAGCTGTCCGCAAGTCGGAGCGATTGCCATAGTGTCTATGCGCTGTCTGAACGTTCCCGACTCAGGGGGTATGCCCCAGTTGGGGCGAAGGCACGAGACTTGTTTCAACAGACGACATATCCTTCAAGGGGTTCTACTAGCGTGGGGGGTTGGAGGGTGGGGGCCAAGTGTATGAAATATGTCGAAAAACTGTCCTGAACACAGGCAGCGATGCGGGGCATGGGTTCAAAACTGAGGTGCATTGTGATGGCGTGGAGGATTGGACGATGGCAAGCGACCCCAACCTGACCGGTTCTGCACCAGGGGGGCAGGGTGAACTGGGGGCAGGTGCACGGTTGGCTGCCCAGCGTCCGGAATTGCTGGCCAGGGTGAGCGATGCCCAGCGGGTGGTGCTTGACTTGCTGCTGGAGGGCATGACCGAGCCGCAGATTGCGGAGCGGATCGGACGGTCGCGCCACACAGTCCATGACCATACCAAGGCGATCTACGCCGCTTTGGGTGTCAACAGTCGCGTGCATCTCGTGCTGCTCTTCTCTCAGCCAAAAAAGTGATCGGACCTTGCATCGCCAGTGTTGTGTGGAAGGCTGGTAGTGTGCGCGAGGTTTGTGCCTGCGCAGGCCGCGTTCCCGTGATGTATTCAGGCGGGTTTCAGTCAGCAACGCCAGGGATCAAGATCGGCCACAACTTCTATCCGATAGTCAAACTGGTGCTTAAGTTGTGCATTCGTTGGGATGGCTGAGGAGGTCGAGTGCGGTCACCAATTGTCCGAGTTTTCTGCGTGGCAGCCCTGGCGTTTGTCGTCGTCCAGGGAGTGCGCTATTACCCCAAGTTGCCGGCCCGGACCAAGGCCGGGTGGTCGATGCTGCGCGAGGATTACAAGTCGGCAATTAATCACTGGAATCAGCAGTTGCAGGAGAATCCCAACGATCGGGACGCAGTCTTGAGGCTTGCAGAGTGCTTTGACAAACTTGGTGATCAGCAGACTGCGGGGATGATCTACCACACGGTGCAGGATTACATCAACAGTTCTGAGTTGGACTTTGGTCAGCGGTACCACCGCGACCGATTCCAGGCCTTACGACTGCAGGGCTTCTAGCCTTCATTCGAATCGAGTTGTCGGGTATTGGCTCTGGGGCGGGGGGCAAGTCCAGCGGCTGGGGGCTTGACGCATGAGTTAGAGTGTGCTCAATGGGCCAGGCGGGGAGAGCCTTAGGAGTTTGTCCATGCGCATCAAAACTGCCGCACTCGCATGCGGGATGGTCTTGGGGGTCTTGACGGGAATGGCTATGGGCCAGACTTCCGAGTCCGCACCGCATATCGATGCCGACGGTCGTCTACCCGCCAATGAACGTGTGATTGACTTGCTTCCCGGGAACATCCAAGTTCTGCGCGTCACGCCCACCGGGCCTCTGGAAGTGCCCAACTGGGGCGAGCGGGCGTGTAGCGTGGTGGTGTCGCGCACCACGGCGAACTTCGGTGGCGGCACATTCACGGCCCAGGGTGGTTTTGCACAGGGTGAGATGATGGCGGTGACGTACGACGTCCCAGCCGCAGACTGGCCCATCAAACTCGACCTCGTCGAGTTCCTGTTTGTGAACAGCCTGGCCATTCAGGCGACGACAACGGAGTGGAGCATTCTGGTCTATGAAGGCACGCCCACGAGCGGCCAGTTGATTCGCACCGAATCTTCGGACGGCTCGATCCTGCCGCACATCCAGTTGCCCGCTGGCACCAACGGTGTGAACGTCAACTTCAGCGTTGATCCGGGCGACCCGGACCAGATCGTGCTCAACAACTTCGCGGCCAATCCCAACAAGTTCACCATTGCGATTCGGGTTGATCGCCATAATTCGCCCGGGGCCAACCCCGGCTGCGATGCTCCGCCCTCAAACCGCAACGCGTTCCCAGTGACGGACAACACGGTCATCGGCTGTGGATCGGGATATGCCCAGTTGAACTTTCCCACACAGAACTGGCTGTTCGCGAACAACTGTCCGTTTGGCTGCCCCGCAGGCTGGAGGACATTCAGCGCCATGGGAGGGGATACGAGCATCAGCGGAATTTGTCTGACGGGATGCCGGCCGCGCGGCGACTGGGGCATGCGCGCGACATATTCAAGCCTGAGTTGCACTCCTGGCGTCGGGTCCTGCTGCCTGCCCGATGGTTCGTGCATCACGTCGACGCAGGGTGATTGTGCATTCCAGAATGGAACATTCAATGGCGATGGCACGACCTGTGCAACAGCCAACTGCCCGCTGCCCACGGGGGCATGCTGCCTCAACAACGGTGCATTTTGCCTATCGCTGACGCAGGCCAACTGCCAGGGCGCTGGCGGCGTGTTCCAGGGGGCCAACACGGTGTGCGGCCCGAATCAATCGTGCCCGACGGGCGCGTGCTGCCTGCCCAATGGTCAGTGTGTGGTCACGAGCGCGGGTACTTGCGCGCTCCAGGACGGCACGTATCGCGGCAATAACACATCGTGTGCGACTGCGAATTGTCCGCAGCCCGATGGCGCGTGCTGCTTCGGCAACGGGTTCTGCCTGGTGCTCAATTCGACAAACTGCGCGGGCGCGGGCGGCAGTTATGCCGGGCCCAACACGACCTGTCCGGGCGGATGCGGCCCGCAATGCAATGACATCGACTTCAATAATGATGGATCGAGCTTTGATCCGCAGGATATCGAAGCCTTCCTGAGCGTCTTCAGCGAGGGACCCTGCGTGCCCGCGAGTGCATCGTGTGACGACATCGACTTCAACAACGACGGTGCGGTCTTTGATCCTTGCGATATCGACAGCCTGTTGGTGGTCTTCAGCGAAGGGCCTTGTACGACGTGCGGGTTGTAATGGCTAGCAGCCAGCGAGAGTGAGAGAAGAATAAAGAAGTCCGGACGAACGATGTTGGACGAATCAGGTCCTTGGACTGTCGCTGCGTTGCTGCCTTGAGGTGACCTTGGGTAGAGCGGATGATTCCGCAGAGTCGGGCACGCCAATTTCGAGCCTCGATTCCTCGGGGTCGATGTGTGACATCGCGTAGGCGAGGGCGATGCCCAGCAGCACCAAGGCGAGCGACGCGGCGAGCTGGGTCGAACTGGGCGTGAAGAAGACCATGCGATAGTCGCTGGGGTCGATCAAGGTCAGGTTTTCCACAGTCGCCGTGACACCCTTCACAACTTCGCCAACTTGCGGTACAACACCAACGCGGAAGGGCCACAGGCCGCCAATTGCACCGACAACCACGCCCAGCAACACGCCCGCGACAACTTGACGATGGTTCACGAAGAGCCAGCGAAGCAGTGTGGACACACCACCCACGCCAAGGGCCACGCCGAGCGCGACGGGCAGGAGATACAGCCCAGCATGCCACATCGCGTTGATATCGAACGCGAAAAGCGCGACCTTGAAGCGATCGATACCGGAGAGGATAGGTACGTATTCGCCCATCAGCAGCAGGAAGTAGCTGCCGTCCATGCCCGGCAGGATGGTGGCGCTGGCTCCCGCGAGACCGCCCGCAAAGCGTGTGAGCGGTGTCGATGCGCCTGTTGCTGCACTTGCATGGCCCACGTACTGGGTCGCGCCCAGCGCAGCAGTGATGAATAGCCCAGCGACGATGCCCATCCAGACCTTGGTGTTGAGGGGTCGTGCCCAGCGCATCACGATGGGAATCGCGCCTAGTCGCAGACCGATGAATAGACTGAAAGTTTGCCAGCGATGGGTGAGGATCAGGGTCTTGACAGGTCCTGCGGAGAGGAGGATCGCGAGCCCCGCGCCAAAGGCGATGAGTCCGAGGAAGACAAGCGAGCGGAACTTCCAGCGTAATGTGACAATATCGGCAACCGCATCGATGAACCGCTGGTAGACACCAACGAGCAGCAGCATGGCCCCGCCCGAGATGCCTGGCACCACGTTGGCTATTCCCATGAGCAGGCCACCAACGAAGGAGCGAATCGGGTCGATGGTCGCTGGGCGCGATGGCAATGGTGTTGGCAACAGTGAAGTCATTGTGGAGAGCAGGGTAGATCGCGCTTCCTGGGTTCATCGTGAACCGAAGCGTGCGGTGTCATCAAATAGCAGCGGCATGCACACAACTCATCGGGGATATCCTCGAACCATGGCACCGAAGATTCGAGCGTTGATCTGGGCGGGCGGCGTTATGGGCACACAGATCATCATCAGTAACGGTAGTAATAACGGGTTCGCGGCCGAGCCACCACAAATCAGTAGTCCCGAGTGGACGCACGTTGCGACGTTCGCGTATCCAGGCGGCGCGATGGATCAGTCGGGGCTTTCGGGGACGGATCCGTCGGGTGTGCCCGAGGCGCTGCTGGGCGGCTTTGGGAGCGGGATCGACTTTGATCCCAAGTCCAACACGCTGGTCAGCATCTGTGACCGCGGGCCTTTCGACGGAGTCAGCGCGTTCAAGTGCCGGGTGCAGATTTTTACGATGCGCGAGCGCCCTCAAGACGGCGCGGCTGGCTTTACGTTTGCCAATACCAAGACAGTGATGCTGACGTCGAGCGCTGGCGAGTCGTTTGTAGGGTCGCTCGATAAGTCTGCGCCGGGATTGATCGGGCCCAAGGGGCACGAAGCGACCAAGTTGCCACCAAGGCTTGATCCCGAGGCCATCCGTGTGGCGTCGGACGGCACATGGTGGATCAGCGAGGAGTATGGCCCCTGGATCGACCAGTTCGGGAGCGACGGGAAGCACCTGCGCCGGATTGAATTGCCCAAGCGATATCGCGTTCAGCACGCGGGGAACACGTACGAGTCGGAATTGCCTCCGAGCAACACGCAAGGCCGACAGCCCAATCGCGGATTGGAGGGGCTGGCAATCTCGTCGGATGGCAAGACGTTATACACGATGACGCAGTCGCCCTTGATTCAAGATGCGGGTTTGGACGCGAGCAACAAGCGTGATGGGCTGCTGATTCGCTTGCTGGCGATACGGGTTGAAGATGGCGTCGAGCCAGTCTTCCGCGAGTATCTCTACCAACTCGACGACAAGCGCAACGGCATCAACGAGTTGCTGGTCACGGGCGAGAACGAGTTGCTGGTACTCGAACGCGATGGGATCAAGGGAGCGAAGGCCAAGTGCCGCAGGGTGTATCGCGTGGATATGAGCGAGACGAGCGAGGCGGAGAGCCAGGCGCTGGCGAAGATTGATGCACTGCCCGTGCGTGGTGCGGTCGCGGGCGCAAAGCCGCTGACTAAGCTGCTTGAACTTGACCTGCTTGATGAGAAGCATCAACTCGCGGGCGAAGAAATGCCCGAGAAGATCGAAGGGCTTTCGTTTGGTCCTCCACTCGCGGATGGTCGAAGGACGTTGCTGATTAGTACAGACAATGACCTGCTGCCAGACAGCCCGACTGTCATCTGGGTCTTTGCTGCGAAGTAGTCATGAGTGCGCGGCCCGTCTGATCGAGCGACCACAGAGGCTTTGATATTCAGCCTTCGCTGTTTAGCCTTCGATGTCGATTGCGCGACCAGCGATGCCGTTGGCGTAGATGCTGGTCGCCACAGTGTTCTTGTCGGCGGGATGGGTGTACATCGCGAGCACGCTGGGTTGCGGCTCGCCCGATTCGGGTGAGCAGCAACCAAAGTCCACGCCGCCATGCACAGTGCCAGCGACCAATTGGCCGACGATGCGAGCGCGTGCGGCTTGCACTACAGGGTTCTGCGTAGAGGCGTGCTGAGTACGCTCGAGCTTCACAGATTGGATTGCAGTTGTGCGGTTGGCCGGGGCGGCATACGCGCGAGCGGCGGAAGATTGCTGCAACCTTGCAACGGCGGATTGAAAGTTGATCGCGTCCATGCGTGAATGCAGCATAGTGGATGGTTCGCCAAGTCCAAGTGCGTTTGCAAGATTTGCTTGCGTTGGGAGCGAGAAGCCAACACTTGTCCACGCTCTCTCCACAGGCTTGCAGAAATGCCGCGCAAGAGAGACGCGATCGTTCGAGTTGTGTTTGGCATTTGGATAGCGAGCAAGCACTTAGCGAGCAAGTTTGGCAACGATCTCGGCCAGAGCCTTGGTGTCTCGCGCATCGCACACCTTCGCAACAGCCATGGGCTCAACCTTGCACTTGATGAGGTACTCGCGCGCGGACTTCCACAGTTTGTCCTTGGCCTTGTCGGTGGTTGCCAGGGCGATGGTGCCAACAAGCTCCCCCAGTTTGCCCACGTAGATCGTGTCCTGATGCTCGTAATAGCGGTTGACGATGCCGCGCTGGAAACGGGTGAGTTCGGGTTGCTTGGCCATGGCGGAGAGTAGAAAGCCCATGGCGATAAACCAGAACAATCAACAGGCTGTTTACAGCGTGGGTCGGGCGTAGCCTGTCCCCATGGCAGTTGACCGCGAGCACTTGTACGCAGATCCGCACGTGTACGACGTGCTGCACGACGAAGGCACACTGGCGGACGCGAAACTGTTCGTGCGTCTGGCGCGCCGATTCGTCAGTCGCCTCGCACTGGCGAAGTCCGCCAGCATGCCGATTCGATTCTTCGAGCCAGCCTGTGGAAGCGGGCGATACCTCCACGCGTTGGCAAAGCTCGGGCACATTGGGATCGGGCTGGATAGCAGCATGCAGATGCTGGCCTACGCGCGGTTGCGAGCCAGGCAACTGGGCCTGGGCGGGCTAGTGAAGACAGTCCACGCGCCGATGGAGAAGTTCATGGTGAAGCCGCGAGTCGATCTCGCGTTCAACCCTATCAACAGCATTCGTCACCTGGGCACAGACCGGGCCATGCTGGCGCATCTCGCGTGCGTGCGCCGGACATTGAGGCCAGACGGGGTGTATGTCATCGGGTTGTCGCTCGCGGCTTACGGCTTGGAAAGCCCGAGCGAAGACGTGTGGGTGAGTCGGCGCGATGGACTGCGCGTGACGCAAGTCGTGCAGTTTGAGCCACCATCGCCGTCTGCAAAGGGTCCCAGCAAGCGGCGCGAGCGGGTCATCAGCCACCTCACCATAGAGCCGATCGGGGCGGGCAAGCAGCGCGACGTGCAGCATCGTGACAGCCGATACTGGCTGCGGACTTTCAACCGGGCGGAGTGGGAGGGGATCGTGGCCAAGGCGGGCTGGCGAATTGAGCATGTCTGCTCGAACACGGGCGTGGCCTGCGAGGCTCGGGAGCCTGGATACTACTTGTTCGTGTTGCGACCTTGAACGCACTCGCGGCGTCTGAAGGCGCTCAACGCAGCGTCGAATGCTTCCGTACGGTCAAACGTCATGCGCATCGTGCGAATGTTGATTGTGTTGGTGGTTGTGCTGCTCTCGGTGCCGCCCGTGGTGGGCGTGCTGGTTGCATTGGGCGGGGGGGCAGACGCGCTGGCATGGGCGGATCTTGTGCCGCGTCCTGTGTTGCTCGTACAGTCGTTGGGCTGGGCGTGCGGGATCGCGATGCTTGCCACGACGCTGGGATGGATCGCAGCGTGGTGCGTGCGTGGTCATGGGGGTCATGGGGGTCATGGCCATCATGGCCATCATGGGATCGCGCTGGCGGGCATTATGCTGACGCCCCTCCTGTTGCCAAGTTACCTCGCGTATCACAGCATGGGCATGCATCGAGCGCCGCTCACGAAACTAGGCGATGTGATCGAGCGAATGGCTTCGCCGGTGGTGCTCGGGGGATGGGGGTTGGAGTGGCTGCCCGTCTTCGTGGGCAGGGCAATCGCGATCACGGGGTTGTCCTTGTGGGTGTGGCCGGTTGCGATGCTGATGCTGCTGCCTGCGGTGCTGCGGGTGGATGGTGCGATGCTCGACGCGGCGCGGTCGCAAGGGGCCGGACGATGGCGCGTACAGCGGATGATGCTTCGTGCGGAGCGCGGGGCAATCATGCGGTGCGTGCTGCTGGTCACGGTGCTCATGCTGGGCTCTTCGGTGCCTTTGCACTTAGCGCAGGCGCCGACCTATTCGATCGTGGCGTGGCAGTCCATCGTGCTGAATCCCCGTTCGATGTCGCCTTGGCTTGCGAGTTGGCCCTTACTGGTGCTGGTGATGGGCCTGGTTGCGGTCTTCGTGATGCTCCAAGCCCGTGCGCGTCGGGAAGCACTCGCTGGCGGACGGACATCGGTTCGACTTGATGAGCCCGGTGCATGGTTCGAGCGCGGGTCACGAAAAGTGCGATGGACTAACGTGCTGGCGTTGTGCTTGCTGGGCGTGTCGGTGGTGGTACCGCTGGTCTCCTATGCGATCAGCGTGCAGCGATGGTCGAGTGTGACAAACTTCTGGCGTGTCTCGCAAGACGCGGTGATCATGAGCGCAGGCGTCGCGGCGTGCGTGGGGCTTGCGGGCGTGCTGGTCCTTGTCGGTGCATGGATGCTGGTGGGGAACACCGATGCGCCCTCGAAGCAACCGAATAATCGAGCGAGGCCCTGGAAAAGTGCGGTGTGGATCGCTGGGCTCGTGTTGCTGGCGGTTCCTGCCCTGCTGCCTGGCATCATGGTTGGGCATGCCTGGAGCATCGTGGGCCTGCTTGCGGAACGATGGGCGGGAAGCCTGGATGTGGGCCTGGGTTGGGGTGTGGTTTCGGGTATGGGTTCGGGAATACGTGATTCGTCGCTGCTGGTGGTGCTGGCGCACACATCGCGGCTGGCCTTGTTGCTCGTGCTGCTTGGAGCATGGATGGCTATGAGCGAGGAGCCCGCGCTGCGT
>CAYRPC010000005.1:17074-55983 GCA_964425995.1 uncultured Phycisphaeraceae bacterium | reverse complement strand
CCCCCGCCCCCATTCGCACCACCAGCCCCGTTCGTGCCGCCCATCGATGAATGCGTCAAGGCCTCTTCGAGCAGTGTCTCGCGTGCGAACACATGCCCAATTGCTGCCTGAGCCAAATCTCGAGTAGTCTCGTCCATAACACCGCGCACACACCCCGTACATACCCAGTCGCGAAACAGACTCGCGCCGTAGGACCCGACATTGAGGCCCACAACACAGGCGCTTGCCCCAAGGCAACCTGCCCAGTATACCGACAAACCTCCGTCAACCCACCGTTCCATCAGCCGATCTGCATATCTTCTAACGTGTTCGGATGGGTATTGGTTGGGCGGTTCGACTGATTCAAACTACCCAGATTGCCAATTCGAGCCATTTCCTCAACCTGCAGCGGCGCAGTGAAGACTGGCACTGGCCCGGAGCTGGGAAGCGTCCTAACATCCTGACCCCTACTAAGTCGGATTTCCTCAACTGGACTTCTGGCAAAGATGGGATTCGGCTTGCAATCAGCCAGGTTCGCCAGCACGATGCCGACGACCTCTCACTCCCCTCCGGAAAGCGACCGCCATGCATTATCCACACCGTACGAGCCGCATCAAGCGCAAGCGTGCCATTGGCTTCCGCGCCCGCATGCAGACAAAGAACGGCCGCAAACTGATCAACCGCAAGCGCGCGGCTGGTCGCAGCCTGAACGTGGCAGATAAGTAGTACCGAGAAACTCTCGGCTTATCGACGATCATTCAAAATGCCGGGAGGGATTGCGATGCCCACACGGTTTGGGAATCGCAGTGTGTTTTCACATAGACTGACAGCGCTTAGGCACGGACTTGCGATGAGACCATTTCGGGCCGCGAGAAATGGCCAGGAGGCTGGCTGAATATGCCAGATTCCACAACCGCAGGCAGACGGTTGTGCCGGGGGTGACAGGGTCAGCCAGATCGCATACAGCGCGAATGTCAGGAACAGCGCCCCGCTCGCAGCCATGCCAAATGAGAGGGCACGGCCAGCAATCGCAATGCCGACGAGCAGGGTCCCACCGGTACCGATCTCGACCGTCGCGACTGCAAGTGTCACGACTCCTGCCAAAGAGCGGGGGACGACACCATGATCTGCGATTGTCTGGCCAGTGGTTGGGGATACCAGTTTGGAGGTCCCGGCCAGAATCAACCACATCGCCAGGAGCAAGGCAGCGCACACCACAAGCCGGTGGGACAAACGTGGCCGTGGCCTTGCGAGAACCGCGGCTTTATTCAGGCCAACTTGGTTGATCGGCGATGCCACCACGCAAGCCCTCCGGATGCGATCAAAAGTCCGCCGACAACTAGGAAAGGCCATTCGACCTGCTTCCTGGTTTGGGTGGATGAGGGATTGGCGGAGGCGACCTGCGTTTTGTCGACGACACCATCATCAACGACTACCACCGGCGAAGTGGCACCGGCGACCAGACTCGTCTTCCCATCTCGACGCCCCTGCATTTTCTCTGATCCCACCCGAGCGGCTATTTGAGTGGCCAAAGGCAGGACTCGTTCGGGGCTGAACAAGTCAGCGGGTGGGTTCTCATGCCAGACAAACGAGGTTAGAATCCAATGCGAACTAACCGAGACGGCTTCATCCGGGACCAATGCCCGTCTGCGAACCGGATCGTTTCCCCACATGTATTCGACTCGCCACTCCACGTCAGGCCATCCCTTGACACGCGCAATGGGATTGCCGCCAGTGCGTGAAAAGGCAAGCCAGACGGAAGCCTTCTCACGATCCTTCCATTGCGGATCCTTGCTAACGGCGATGTCTCGGCTTCCCAGCGGAAATTCTCCAATAATCGCCAACTCTTGTCCATGCTCTGCAAGTCTATAGGACTGCTTTTTCTCGATGACATGCGCGAGAAATGCGGCTGGAGTCATCGTGTCCATCTTGGAATTATGCTCGGTATCGCAGGCTGATACCATAGTCATTTGCCCCATCTTCAGCGGATCACCCCAGTAGCATGTTCCTTCTGGTGTTCGCAGATAGAACGTCTCAAGTCCGATGCGATAACATGCGTTGCTCGCAAAGTCGTAGGCTAGTTGGTAGCGTGCGATACTGCGCTGTTCCTTGGGCACAAAGACTGCCTCGAACGCGCCTTGCTTGGGTAATACATTCGCGGCAATGGATGCTGGATCATCCTCGTTGCCAAAGCAGAAACGTACCGATGTCGCGAGTATCAGCGCCGAACAACCAATCAATCGCGAAAACGCCATTGAGAAATTCTCCAGATATTGCCCAACTATCGCGGGCAATTACAATTTTGCTCACAGATCTGTATCATGTCCGACCCATTTTGTGTGAACTGAAAGTCACCATTAAACCAGCAGCACGAGGCAGGCTCTCCGTAGTATCCTGGCAATTTCATCCATCCATCTCCTTGAGGTGGAGTAGAGCACAAGCCAATCGAGAAACTGCCATTGCAGTAATTTGTGCATCCCTTCGGACGGTAATCGCCCCCTCGTCTGCCCCTACCACTTGTATCGGGACAGCTCACCGTGACGATGTCCAAGTCGCATATTTTGCGTGCAGGACCTGAACAATCTGTCCCTCCCTGCCACTGATACTTATTCGTGCAGCAGTAAAATACACCAGCAAATACCGAACTAGAAATCAATAGGATGAACAAACATTTAATAACAAAAAATTTCATCAAATTCTACTTGTATACTACTTCACAATCAGTTCTTTCGCCTTCCAGCCATTCCAAGCGCTGAACACCGGCGTACCAATCAAATCGACAATCAAGGGATTTGCGCCACCCTCGAAATCCATGCGACTCGCGATGCGGGCTGAGGAATCCGCCAGAGCAACTGGCAGCGGAATGACTCGAACGCAACAGAAACAATTCCCTGAACCGGGCACGGCATCAGTACATCGCTGGAGCAGCAAGCCCTTGTACGATGGATATACAACTTGATGCTCTCCTACTCCTTGCGATACTGCGGTGTCAGTATTAATTGTTTGTCCCAGGACCATTTTATCAGCGTCATACAACATGCACACAGACATGTCGACAAGACTCACACCAGGCGACTTCGCGTGGATTGGATCGACATCCGTCGCTCGCCGGAGATAGCCAGTATCCTCCATGAATCTCTCCCAGAGCACAGCAGCGTTGAACGGATTTTTCTCTCGCAACGGGTAAATACCTTTGTTGTCTGAGAGATAAATATTGATCGCTGCTGCGCCATGACTGACACCGGCCAGTGAGATAGTTTGCCGAGCCAATGCTCTTGTTCGGCTGAGTCGAGGCAGAATCAGCGAAACCAGCACCGCCAGGATTCCCAGGCAGACCAAGACCTCGACCAAACTGAACCCCTTGGCCAGTCGCACGCTTCGCGCATTGGTGATTTCTTGGAGGTTCATGGAGAAATCATACTGGAAAAAAAAGTTCAACCCCTCTGGTCACATTTTCCAATAAAATAACTTGTCTTCATATGGTTTTTATGGTATGTTCGCATGATGATCAGTCGCCGTATTGGCCTCCCTCATCGCCCTGCATTCACCCTCATCGAACTCCTCATAGTGATCGCCATCATCGCTTTGCTCATCGGTCTGCTCCTCCCCGCATTGGGGAAGGCTCGGGCTGCGGGCCGCACCGTCGTTTGCCTCTCCAACCAGCGACAGATCGGCATCGCCCTTATGGGCTATGCAAACTCGTTCAAGGATTGGATTCCACGCGAGAGCGGCAACAGCGAAGAGACCGCGGCACGCATTCCCAAGATTCCCGCGTGGTATCGTTCCTGGACTCCAGGCCAGCGTGCCCAGTACAACCTTTCCTGGGCCTTCAACCTCCGCCCATTTCTGGACCCGCAATCCCACAGCAATGACAACGATGGTAATAACGCCGACCGCTACCGCTCCAGCGCTTTCTACCGCTGCCCCAGCCGCCCGCGCGACGATCATAACATCACATATGTAAACAACGGCATTCGTTTTCGGCGTCAAGGCAACAACATTATCATCGATGAGGACTTCACCAAGCCCCCTATGCAACTCTTCCGTATCTATCGCCCTGTCGCGACGCTGTATCTCACCGACTTTGCCGACGATCCCGGCAATCTGCGCAGCGCTAATTACAACAACCAGGCCCAGAGCGATATGCACCTGTCGATTTTTTATGACATCCGGCGGCTGACCAATATCAATGGCCCCACTGCTGGCGGATTGCCCACCGATTGGCGACGCACCGCTCCCAATCGCCATGGCCGGGTCGCCAATGCCATGTACATGGATGGCCATGCTGCCAACATCCTGCCAGAGGACCTGCTCGACCCTGAGACGTGGGACGATGGCGACCGGCGCTAAGGCACATGGATTCATTTTCAGTAGTTTGTTGAACCACGAAACAGCACTGCGCTTGGCTGCCAACACTCGTTGATGGACAAGCGTTTCCTACAGGACCATCGCTCCCAACAGCAGCGCATGTTGGCTGGCGATCACTATCTCGCCTCTGATCCACAACTCATCCGCGATATGGATCGGGCCGCCGACCTCGTCGCGCAATTCAACGCGGTGCCGGCACAAGAGCATGCCGCACGCTTTGCGATACTGGAGAGACTTTTCGCCCGCATCGGTGACGATTCGTTCATTCGCCCTCCTTTTCGCTGCGACTACGGCTCTCAGATCAGCATCGGCGCTCGAACGCACGTCAACTGGGGCCTTGTCGCCATTGATGTAGCGCGGATCAGCATCGGAGACGATGTGCTCATCGGGCCAAACGTCCAACTCCTGACCGCCACGCACCCCATCGAGCCTGAGCCCCGCCGCCAGAAGTGGGAAAGTTCCAAACCCATCACCATTGCCGACAACGTCTGGCTGGGCGGCGGCGTGATTGTCTGCCCTGGAGTTACAATTGGTGCGAACTGTGTGATTGGGGCGGGCTCGGTGGTCGTCAAGGACCTGCCGACAAACGTGGTCGCCGTTGGTAATCCCGCCCGCATCATCAGGTCTTTGCAAGCGAGCGAGGATCGGTCCGGCCTTGAAACCACATGAATGCCTCGACTGAGCACCAGAACTCAACACAAGACCAATCGCGTTTTCGTCACAATCAGCCCCTCTAGCCGAACAACCTTGCATGTCGAGACGCTTTACCACATTCCTGCTCACATGCGTGCTCGGTTCGATTGTCGCGCTCCCAGTGTTGGCACAGCAATCCCCACCTTCACGCCCCACGCGCACTACTCACCCCGCACGCTCCCCACTACCGGCCGCCGAGCCAACCCCAATGGTCCGCCAGCAACGCGCCGACGCCTTGGCGAGAGATGCTCAGGCCGCGCTGCAGGCCAACGACCTGGCCAAAGCCGAGCAACTCCTGCTTGAGCAGGCAAGACTTGAACCCGAAAGTTGGATTCCCCGCTACAACCTCGCGAGTGCCCTCGCCCGCGCAGGTCGGGGCGATGATGCCCGGGCACAACTTCAAGAAGCCATCGATCTGGGTTTCTACGACCTGCGTTTTCTCAAGGCAGATCCCAGTCTCGCTGCCCAGCGCCAAGATGCCGGGATCGCCGCGCTGATCGCCGACTGGCCCGCGGTTCTTTCTCGCCAAGCCGACCGCACGCTCGCGTCGCTGGAGGCAACACTTGGTCCTGGCGCGACCATCACGCGCGATGAAGACCAACGCTTCATCTACGCCAACTGGGCCGACGAACGCTCGTTTGCTCGTGCCCACGCGGAGTTGCGCCGCCTTGCTGAGTGGGCCGACAGCGAACTCTTCATGGGCATCGCTGATGATCCTGCCCAGTTTGATCCCGCCCTCGATCCGATTGTCGTCGTCGCGCTGCCGCCCCGCAACCGCTTCAACCGCTGGATCGCAGCACGCTTTGGCGATGTGGACGGCCAGTCCTTGACGACGGTCGCGGGCGCTTATGAACACTTGCACATTCGCCTGGTTTCGATGGATCTGGGCGCATCCCTCCGCCACGAGTTTTTCCACGCTCTGCACTGGCGCATCGCCAATCGCCTGGGACAGCGTCATCCCATCTGGCTGCTCGAAGGCCTTGCATCGCTTGTTGAGGACATGGACAGCAGTGGCCCGCTTCGACCCGTGCCCAGTTGGCGCACCAACACCGCCCGACGCATGCTGCGCATCGGCACCGGCTCGGGCCTGTTGCCCCTGGACCAGTTCATCGCCATCACATCGGACAAGTTCAACGGCCAGCGCCCGCTCGCCAAGTATGCCCAAGCCCGGGCATTCTTTCTGTTTCTCCATGATCGTGCCCTGCTCCAACCATTCTTGAAGACATACTGCACCGATCGCACGCTGGGCTATGCAGCCGACCCGAGCGGCACGCGGGCTCTTGAGCACGTCGCTAGCAAGAGCATCGCGACTATCGACAAGGACTTTCGCGCCTGGCTACGGGAACTGCCCGAAGTCTCGGAGGAAATCAAGCCCGGTCAGGCGAGTCTGGGCATCAGCATCGAATCGGGCAATGGCGATGGCGTGATCGTCGTCGATGTTCCCGCTCGCAGCGGTGCTGGCCTCACGCCACTGCGCGTCGGCGACATCATCCTCGCGCTCGACGATCAGGCAACGCGTGACATAGCGGAACTGATTCGCGTGCTAGGAAGTTACACGCCAGGCCAGCGCGTAACGATCAGCCTTCGCCGCGAAGGCAGCGAACGCACCATTCCCTTTACCCTGGTTCCAAAGTAAGACAGAAGGCGAGGGCCACTACCAAGAAGGTCTCGCCTCGATGCTTCACTGCTTACTTGGTCAGTGCCTTCTTGACCTCATCAATCAGCCGCTCAACCTGGAAAGGCTTGAACAGCACGCTCTGCAAGCCTTCCTGGCTCGCTCGCACGATGCTGTGATGCGGGTCATAGCCAAAGCCGGTCATCAGGATGACGGGAATCGTCGACATGGTCTTGCGTGCCGCTGCGAAAAGTTCATACCCGTTGAATCCTGGCATGCGAATGTCGCTGATCATGAGGTCAAAGCCGCCCGTGCTTCCCGTCGCTCCCACCGGCACGTTCTGCAGCAGTTCCATCGCCGCAGAGCCGGTGTCGCACACCATGACCACGCACCCGCGCCGCTCGAGCACGCAGGAAATGATGGTCCTGATGCGTCGCTCGTCGTCCGCGATCAGGACCCGCTTCCCGACCAGAATCGGGGCCTGCGCCTGAACGTTCATGGCCTGCTCGACACCCAGCAGCCCCGCCGGCCCAGCCATGCACTGCGCCAGACGGTTCTTGATCGAAACCAGGTCCTTCTTGATCCGCTCCAGGTGCGTGTGCGCTTCCGCATTGCTCATCGTCTCGTGCTCAAGGATTTCCACCTCGTGCGCGATGTCTTCCAGAGGCTCCTTCAGTTCCAGTTCCACCCGCCCCGACACGCTCTGGTTGACGACCGTTCGCTCAACCACCAACAAGTCCAGCATGTGCAGGGCCACAGCGATGTATCGCGCGAAGATTTCTCCAAGTTGTCGATCTTCTTCGGTGAAGGCCCTTGCCCGCTGGCTCTCGACATTCATGATCCCGATGACCTTGTCATGGATACGCAAGGGTACCGTCAAGCTGCTCTTAGCATCCACAATACCTGGCAAGTACAGCGGATCCAGACTCGTATCGTCGCAGACGTAGCTCCGCCCGCTCGCCGCGACATATCCCGAGATGCCATGCCCCTCCAGGGCGGGCTTGATCATGAAACTATCAAACTCGGGCGGCAGGCCATATCCGATCACCAACTCCAGCTTCCCGCTGCGCTCGTCGAGCAATCGCACCGCGAAGTGATCAAAGTGCAGCAGGTCCTTGGCAAACCTCGTGATCTTGTCTTCGAGCAGTTTGAGCCGCTCAACGCTGTTGAGTCTGCGAACCAGGTCGCGCTCAAACCGCACCAACTCGCTGCCTGCCTGGTCAATCGCGTTGATGCGCTGCTGAAGCCGCTTCGCCGCTGTCACGTCCCGCAGAATGACAACCAAGCACTTGGCCCATCGCGTCACGCCCGACCCGATCGCGTCGATGGTCTCCCGTGACACCGGTGTCAGCACCAACTCATAGAATTTTCCGTTCTCCGCAAGGGTCAACTCCGCGCGGGGCGGCAACCAACCCGCAGGCACCTTTACGCTCGAAGGGGGAAGGGGATAATCCAACTCAAACTGGCGACATGCGACCGCGATTCTCTCCTGCAGTGTCGATCCCGATCGCGCCAGCATGTGGTTGGCCCAAACGATCTGGCCCTCTCGGGTTGCAAAGCCAACGCCCTCGCCAATGGCCGAAAGAAGGGTGAGGGCCAAAGTCGCGAGGGCGGCTTCATGATCGGGTTCGGTTGTCGGATCGAAGAGTTGCTGGTGCGGATCATTACTTGTACACGTATTGTCCGCAATCAGATGTCGGTGGGACTGCCCCGGTTTGAGTTCTGCACCGCCCACGCCTGGCGAACCAGCCATCGGGGCTGTCCCGCCAGGTGTTGCATCAGATCGAGGTTGCATAGGTGCTTCTGCCATAGCAGGGGTTGATCGCCCGTCGGTTGCCGCGTCACATCGCACGTCGATGGTCCTCATGGTCATCTACTACACGGCACTGCCCGTTAAACAGACTACGAGCAGCCGGAACCTTCCAATCATTGGATGCACACTAGCCTCGCGAGGGAACCAAAAAAGTAACCGCCTCGATGACCTGCACTGCAAGCACAATACATCGGTCCAACTCCAGTCAACGCCATCAGCAAGTCTGAGAACTGTTCAGAAGCCAGCCTGATCCAGACTCGCCCCCATCCTGCTATCCTCTCAAGCGACGAAACTTTAGGGGCTTGTCCAGCCCCTACCCGACGATACGACAGCGACAACACATGGGATGCCTGTCGCTCGCGGTTTGTTCGGGACATCTGTTTTATTGGACGTTCCCGCGAAGAACGACACAGCCATGGTCGAAGTTCATCAACTCCACAAGTGGTACAAAAGCGTCCATGCCGTCTGCGGCGTGAGTTTCACGCTGGGCGAGGGGGAGGTCGTTGGGCTGTTAGGCCACAATGGCGCTGGCAAGTCTACCACGATCCGCATGATGACCGGATACGCCGCGCCGGACCTTGGCCATGTCACCATCGACGGCATCGATGTTGCCGAAGATCGCGTCCGCGCCACCCGCACGCTTGGATACCTGCCAGAATCCACGCCGCTCTATTCCGAGATGCCCGCAGAGGATTACATCTCGTTTCGTGCCCGCCTTTGCGATGTTCCTCGTCGCGATCGTGCCACGCGTGTTGCCCGCGTGGTCGAACAATGCTGGCTGAAGGATGTCCGACGACGCAGGATCGGCGCTCTGAGCAAGGGCTACAAGCAACGCGTCGGCCTTGCTGCTGCATTGGTCCATGAACCCCGAGTGCTTATTCTGGACGAACCGACGAGTGGTCTGGATCCCGCGCAAGTGCGCGAAACTCGTGAGCTTATCAAGGGCCTCTCGCAGCGTCGCACCGTGCTCATTTCCTCGCACGTCCTTCCCGAAGTTGAACAGCTCTGCTCGCGCGTGATTATCTTTGCAGGTGGGAAAGTTCGCGCGGATGGCTCAATGGCCACGCTGCTGGGCACGGGCAATCGCACGTACTACGTCGAGACTCGCGACGCCGATGATGCGACTTTAAAACTCCTGACCGATCGCTGGCGCAGCATCCCGGGCCTTGAACAAGTCCGGGGCGACGGTCTGACTCGCGAACCGGCGCCCGCGCTTGCTCGCCATCGCGGCAACTGGCGCACCTGGCAACTCGACTTCGCTCCGCTGGATGCGGCCCCGCATGACGCATTGTTTTCGGCTGATCCGCGAGAGGCCATTGCCCACGCCGCGATGACGAGCGGCATCGTGATCCGCGAACTTCGCAGTCAGACTCGCAGCCTCGAACAACTTTTCATGAGAATCCTCGAAAGCAGCGCGGAGGATCGGGCATGACCACTGTCTCAACGCATGCCTCGGTTGGAGCCAAAATTGGAATCTGGTCTGGTGCGTTCTCAGGCACTTGGACCATCGCGCGGCGCGAACTTGCCTCCTATCTCCGCACCCCTTCTGGATGGATCATCATCGTCCTCTTCCTGCTGCTCACGAGCACCGTCTTTGCCCTCTCCGCCCTTGCGCCAGGTCGCCCTGCCACGATGCGATCTTTCTTCGAGGCCTGCGGGTGGCTCCTGCTGCCGCTGGCGCCGGCAGTCTCCATGAGGCTTATTGCTGAAGAGGCTCGCGCGGGCTCGCTCGAAACACTCATGACAAGCCCACTGGGTAGCATGGCTCTCACGCTGGGAAAGCTGCTGGGCGCATGCCTTTTTCTACTGGTGATGGTCCTTCCCACGTTGGTGCTACCCGCAGTCCTCTGGACGCTGAGCGATCCCGCGCCGGATGTTGGCCCGATCATCGCGGGATACTTCTCCCTCCTGTTGCTGGGCTTGCTCTACCTCTCGGTTGGTCTGGTCGCGTCTGCTGCGACCACCAACGCAACGCTCGCCTTCATTGCTACTTTGTTTCTGGTTCTGACTCTCCTGCTTATGGGCACACTAGGTCGTCAGTTGCCCGCGCCCTGGCAGCAATTATGCTTTGCCATCGCTCTGCCACCCCGACTCAATGACTTCGCCAAGGGCGTGATCGACACACGACACATCGTGTACTTTGTCTCCCTGAGCGCTCTGTGCTGGACCTTTGCTGCGTCGTTGCTGGGATGGAAACGTTGGAGGGAACGCTGATGCACCCCTCCTTCACTCCCGCAGTTGCCCCCGTCCGCCCCGACAAGTCGCGTCGTCGCAGGACGCTTTTGCTGGGCCTCATCACCCTCGTTGCCCTCACAACCTCGACACTGCTGGTAAACCTCCTAGCCGACAAGTTTTCGCGTCGGTTCGATGTCACCGCAACTGGCCAGCAGCAACTTTCACCCCGCACCAAACAACTGCTCGCTTCCTTGAGCGGTCCCACACGTCTGGTCATCGCGACCAATCTTCAGGCCGCGGACCCCCGAGCGCTGCGAAACCTCAACGACGTCCTTGATGAAATGCTCGCTGCCCAGCCGCTCCTCGAGCGCACGCTTATCGACACCACGAGCCCTTCCGGTGCCCGCGACTATGCCCGTCTGCTCGAAACGCTCCGCGAGCGCGAGCGCCCGGCACTTGATGCCAACGTCGCCACCATCACTCAATCTCTCGACGCGGGCCTTCGCGCGACCAGCACGCTACGCGAGAACATTGCCAAGTCTCTCGAGTCCAGCGCCGCGAATGCTCCGGCATCGTCACAGATCGAACTCTCCCTTCGTGCGGTCCTGCAGCAGGCTGCCTCGCTTTGTCGCGTTCGTGCCGACGAATTGAACGAAGCAATCGCCCGCGCTCGCGAGCAAGTCAACTCACCAGCGAGCAGTGATGTCGCATTCATCCCCGCGACCGATCAGGCGGCGGCACTCCTCGCGACTCGTTTCCGCGCCGCCGCTTCGGATCTCTCGCTGCTTGCCCGCGATCTTCGGAGCAAGTCCCAGGGCTCTGACACGCCCGGTTCGTTCCGCGATCCCCTCGCCATCGCTGCTGCTTCGCTCGATCGAGTTCGTGAAGAACTCTCCTCTCGCATCGAGTCGCTCGCCACGCTCCCACGTCCTGATATTCTGCGCCTCTCGCGTGCCCTGTCGCAGAGCGACGGCGCTGTGCTGATCGGGCCTCCCGCTGCTGTCGCCAACGCCCCTTCTCCACTCGTTGCCCTCGACCTTCCCCAGTTGCTCCCCGCCCGCGCGTGGATCGACCAGGGCGAAGTCGCTCGACGCGACCTGCGAGGGCGGGCCGAGGAAGTTCTCAGCACATCCCTCGCGACGCTGCTCTCCCCTGACCGTCCGTTGATCATACTTGTCACGCCCGATCCCAGTCCGTACCTCGCCGATGCGCCGTTTTTCCGGGCACTCGAACAGCGTCTCTCGCGTCGCGGAATCGATATGGTCGAGTGGCAAGTCGCAAAGACGGACGCGCCCGATACAGCCCTCCTGACCACGCTCGACCCCAAGGCTTCGCGCCCGCGTGTGTATGTCTTCCTGACACCCGAAACGCTTTCGGACGCGGGCGGTCAGACTGGCTCGCAGCGCGCACAAAAAATGGGCGATGTCCTTTCACGCCTGCTCGAACAAGGCGAGAATGTCCTCGTCAATCTCAATCCTTCGATCATTCCCGTCGCTGGCGGCAAGGACCCCATCGCAGTAGCCCTGCTGCCTCTGGGCATCGATGCCTCGACGGGCACGCCCCTGATGACGCAGGTCAGCACGCCGCAGGGTCCGCTGGTTGAAACTGATCGCGTCGCGCAGGCAACTGGTTCGCACGTGATCGCCACCGCGCTGGGTACGCTGCCGACGTACGTCACGTGGACGATTCCGATGACAACGACAAACGCCGCGCTGCCCATTCTCTGTGTGGCCGATGCCGACGATACCTGGGGCGAGACTGAATGGACCAAGGCGCGTCAGATGTCGCGCGATCAACTCGCGATGGCGGCTGATCGACCACGCCTGAATGCAGATCGCGATCGCACGCATCCTGCGAATTCAGCGCCCGATGCTGATGGTGCGTTGTGGACCATCGGTGCAGTCAGCGAACGGATCTCATCAGGAGTTCCGCAGCGCGTTGTCGCCATCGGCAGCAATACCTGGTTTGCGGACCTCGTAACCCAGCAGACTGTGAATGTCGAGGGCCGACCGGTCCAGCAGTTCCCGGGCAACCTCGAGCTCTTCGACGCGTGCATTGCATGGCTTGCTCGCCAGGACGCAACGATCGCGCAGAGTCCAACCTCGCGCAGCGTGGCAATGGTGCGACCCATGCAGGCCAGCGAAGTTCAGCGTTGGAGGATCGGCATCATCGCAGGCCCAGCGTTGCTGGTGCTTGCACTGGGCGGTGTATACTGGCTTCGCAGGCGATGAGACCGCTTGATATGACCGGGCATGGGTTGCTCGGGCTTGAAGGCCGCGTCGGCTTGCCCACACTCTGGACACTTGGGATTCTCGTCCTCCAGGCCGGCAAGTTCATACCCGCACTTACGACAGGGAATCTCGGCCCCGCCGCGGCGCAGGCACAGAATGAACGCGCCGCCAAGCCCGACGATGATCACCTCGCCCCAGAGCACGAATTGCAGGCTAGTGAAGGCGTTTTCGTTGGCACCGACCCATGTCCGCACTCGCTGCTCGATTTCCATGAGCGTTGCGATGAGCGTGAGGCTTACGCCCAGCGCAGCCCACCCCGCCAGTTGCCGCCGATAGCGGAAGCAAAAGTACCATGTGAGCAGGGCATACAGCGGAAGGAGCATCATGCGTGGTGGCGGGCTATATCCGGTTCGAGTCGAGTGTACAACTGTTCGCAAGGCGCAACCAAGAAGATTCCCAAGAACAGATTCCACTCTGGGAATGCAGGCTGTAGCACGCGGATCACTGCCAGTAGCGAGCCCGTAGTTCGCTCAATTCTCGGTCGCGTCGGTCACCAGATCGGCGGTCTGAGGTCGTGCCGAGCGTTCGCCTGCCTCAAGTTGAGCAAGCCGAGCCAGATATTCGATCACGACCATGACATAGGTGGCATGGCTCCATGTCAAGGGACTGACGGAGATGGGTTCACCCGTGTGGGGATGGAACTGCTCTGCCATAACGCCCGACTCTTCCGCGCGGTGGCAGCACCACTCCAGCAGGCCTCGTGCCTCCTCAAGTTGCTCGAAGGTGTTTGCCCTTGCGATGATGTACTGGGCACGCCAGAGTGAGCAGATGGCCCAGGGATTTCCTGGCACATCGGTGACGCGATCCCGCTCGATCTGATGGTAGTAGTCCCGCTCGTATCGCGCGTATCCACCAACGCCCGTCCGCACCGTCAATCGCTTCTGGCTCTCTGCCATCTCGCTCTCAACCATCGGATCAGTTACTGACAAACCGGCGAAGGCGAAAATCGCGTAGTTTGCGCTATCCGCCGTCATGTCGAGGCGATACCCACCCTGGGGCAGGGGTGTTGCCATTCGGCAAAAGCGCTTCTGTTCCGGGTGCCAGAGATGCTTGCGCATCGCCGCGACCATGCGGTCCGCACCTTCACGATACCGCTGGGCACGATCCATCTCGCCAAAGTCAGCGGCAAATGCCGCCGCCGCACGGAGGGCACCGATGGTGGACGCGACTGTGAAGACGTGAATGCCGCGCCGCTCTTCCCAAAGGTCCCAACTTTGCTTGGGCAGTCCGTTGATATCGCGATAGGACAGAATCCAATCGGCGGGCTTGACCACGAGGGGTTGATACAGGCTCTTGATGAACTCAACGTCGCGGAAGGTCTCAAAGTGCTTGCGCAGTGCCCAGACGACTAGGCTTGTTTCGTCCTGCTGTATCGGTAGGACACGCTGGCCCTCGATCATCCAAGGGTGCCAACTGCTTGCCAGTTCGCTGCTGGGGTTGTACTTGTGGAGGAAGTAAGGATTACCGTTGAGCGCACGCGAGCAGAACCGGAAGAAGTTTCTCGATAACTCACCCTGGCCAGACAGGATGAGCGAATAGGCCACCAGCGCGCCATCGCGGGGCCAGCAGTAGGAATAGTGATCCCCGCCAAACTGGGTGATATCGCTGTCGTTGGCGGCGATAATCGCTCCTCCGTTGTCGATCTGGGTCCGCAGGACCAACTGGCTGCGCACGAACTGGTCCGCGACCCGCGCGGGCAGTTTCTCCATGCCGGGGATGTCCTTGCGCACCCAGAGTTTCCAGTACGCGGCGGTTCGAGCGATCATGCGATCCGCGCCCACCTCGAGAATCCGTTGATTCAGTTGCTTGATTTCCGAATGTGAATGCCCTGCGGCCATCCACGCCGTGACATAGGCCGTGCCTCGTGCGGGCACTTGAAGGTTGTATCCAACAGTGCAGTCGACGCTGCCCTGGCTGATGGCGTTGCGCCCGAGTTGTCCATCCTCCGCGTCGCGCCATGTGCCTTCAGCGCCGCGCACGCGTTTGGTGCCAATTGCCCAGTTGTCGATCCCGCACTTGTTCTCGTCGCACGCGTTGAAGAGGAAGTATGTGTCGTCCTTGTAAACGACCACGCTCGCGGTTGCGGGATCATAATTCGCGGTATCGCCTACGGGGCTGCCCTTGATGGACAAGTCCCAGTGCATGAATAGACGGACATCCCGATCCTTGCCCAGCAGGTCGCGCACCACACTGCGTCGGAAGTAGACCGGCTCGTGAAAGTCGACGGCGTCGTTGCAGGTGATTTCAAGCCCGAGGACCTCATGGACGAGCACCACACGCGTCACCAGCGTGTCCTCCTCGTATGCCATGCTCCGCTTCCACCCGGCATCTTCGATCCAGGCGAACTTCCCGTCCACCCAGACACCAAATCGCTGGACATACCCATCCGTGTGGTTGTACTGCCCCACGTGCGGGTAGTAGATATCACGGACACGGTAGAGCCGGTCGAACGTGATCAGCAAGTCGCCGTTGCCGACGGGAATATCTCGGGGCATCGTCCTTGATCCTTCAGGTTTGTCCTTCAGCCTGATCTTTCAACTTGATCCTTCAGCGAAACTTGGGACCTACTAAAGCAGAACTTTCCCACGCCTACGAATGCGAGCGGGACAAAGCGTCGTGCTTGAATCGTCCGAAAACGTATTCGACTTGGGTGATCTTTGAGATGCCAGCGTAGACCAGCGATTTCGGCCCGGGTAACGCATTTCTCGCGCGATGCCCGTTGGGCAAACATGGTCACACCACCCCAGCCGAGGCACGGTCCAGCCACGCTCCATTGGAAGTGGTAGGCTATTTCTGCCTATGTTTGACTATATCTGACCGGCTATCAACTGCTCAGCAAGTTTGTTGGCATCGCCATCACTTTGGTCGCCTTGCCGCCCTGTTGCCCCCCCGTGTTGGACCGCAGCGATCCGCTCAGTCGGCCCGCCCAGGAACGTCAACTTGATCCCAAAGTTCTCGTTCACCTTCACGGCGGTACCGCTGCCAATTTGGCGATCATTGACGAAGAGATCCAGTTCCGCGTCGGCGTTCTTGTGCAATTCGATGATTGAGCCGGGGACGAGACGAAGGACCTCCGTCACACTCATAGGGCGCTCGGCGAGCCGCACGATGACGGGAACTTCCAATCGAAGCACGCGTTGGACGTTGGCAGAAGACACAGTGCAAATAACGCAATCGGCATGCCATAGTCGCCCTTGCGACAATCTGTGGACTTGTTCACGGCCTTGGATGCCATCGTGGTTGGTGCCCCGAAGCGGGCGTGAAAGCCTACCCGCTGGCCTTACCCGCAAGAGCCGGGGGGTTTGCCACAGCCGCAGGAGCCCGAATGCGTATGCCCACCCCCGCCGGACCAAGGCTGGCTCGTGCTCGCAATGCTCGACTTTGACGCGAATGTCGAGTGCTTGCGCACAAACGTGCGCCCACGTCCCTGAGGGTCGTCAACGGGCTTATCGGCCATGCTCATGGGTCGCAATATCTCGATCGTATCGCCGTCTTCTTTTGCGATGTATTCGTACAGGGGCATGGCTGATTGTATATCTCCACAAAAACGACGACAGGCCGGGCACTTCGGCCCGGCCTGTTTGGTCCCGGCGTTCACGCGCCGATCTTCAGATGGCAAGTTGTCGAAACATGACACTGACGTCACTACCACTTATCGACGTCGACGGGAAGCACCAATTCCAGCCAAGCCCAGGAGAGCAACTGCACCAGGAGCGGGAATGACTTCAAAGGCGATGAACTGCGTGAACTGGGTCGCGGCGAAGTTGTTGTCCGAGACAACGACCAGGGAGCGGCTGCCGTTGGGAAGGACTGGGCCCAGCGAGATTCCCTCGATGTTGTCGAGCGTGATGCCGATGGTGTCGAGGTTGAAAAGCAGTTCCTTGGTCATCGCGGTGTAGGAGCCTGGGAGGGTGTCGAAAGCACTCACATCGGTGGCACCCAGGATCGAGGTCTTGTATATCTTGATACTGTTGCCAACGCCTGTGGAGAATGAACGCTCCACAGAAAGGAACTCGGTCGGTGAGATCGCGAGCAACTCGACCAAGCCATTGGTGGCGAACTGGCCAGCGGGCACGGTGGGAACGAGTACTGGATCGGTGACATAGACGTACTCGGCACCTGCGGCACCTGTCGCCTTGTTGAAACTCAGCACGCGGCTGGGACTGGCAACGCCCACGCCAGCCTGAGGACCATCTTGCAGCAATGCATTTTCTGTGGCGGTGTACACGGTCGCGCCGTCGGTTGAGAGCGTCAAAGACTCAAACGCGAGATTGCGGACGATGCCGAAGTTGCCCGCAGTGGGGTTGTAGCGAGTGGGCGTGCTCAATTCGCGGCTGAATGATCCATCGGCGTTCATCTCGCGGACGAAGGGATTCTGGAGGTTGCTTGGCAGCACGCGCTCACCCTCGCTGCTCCAGAAGAACTTACCAGTGGAACGGTCAAAGCGGATTGCCTCGGGATCGACCTGGTTGGCTGGGAACGCGGTACCATCGGGGCGTTGCAAGGTTGTCACTGTGTTGAATGCGACTCCGCTCACGCTGTTCTGGTCGAAGTTGAAGTTCAAGTTGTAGAAGCGGGCGGGATTGAGGGCCGAGCGATCGTCTGAGATGGCGTAGTAAGAGTTGGAGGTTGGGTCGTAGTCGATACCCGAGAGGCCTCCCACGGTCGTGCTGCCAAACTGAGCGCCGGTGGGGATGATGTGCTGACCGATGTATCGCAGGCCCGGGATGTCTTGGGCGACGGCTGTGCTGGCAAGGCCGGCAAGAGCGATAAACACAACGATGCTTGAACGAATCATGTCTCTCTCCTCATCCTGAAAAGCGGGCCGTTGTACTTGTCGCGCCAAACTCGTGCTTGACGCGCGCAGCGCTCACCTGTCAGGAGCGGAGACTAGACCTGAATGCTCTTTGTTTGCGTTCAGACTGTGTTGTAAGTGTGCGAAGAGTTGGTCGGGGTACTCAAGCAACCCTTACTGGACTATCTACTACTGGACTGTCCACTTTGTGGGCGACAAGGCTGCCTCGACTGTTCGCAAGTGCTCTTCATACCCCGCCCGTCCCATGAGTCCAAAGGTCGCCTGCTTGCCTGTTTCGACTGCTGGCTGGTTATACGCATCGATATTGAGCATCAGGCCTGCGTAGGCTGTGGCGATCTGCCAGAGCATGATGAACTCACCGACGTGGTAGGCGTCGATCCTGGGGAAGCGAATGGTGTAGTTGGGGCGAAGACTCTCAAGCAGTGCGAACTCGGTCGCGCGGCGTTCCGCGTTGAGCAGCACGCTCATCTGCTTGCCTTCCAGATACTGCAGCGCGTCAACACCCAGGCCCTTTGGAATGGTGACATCGGTGCCAAAGTCATCGACGGCGACCAGGCCGATCACCTTGTCATTGGGGCCTTCGCGATACAACTGAATTTGGCTATGCTGATCGGTTGCGCCCAAAGCCTTAATGGGCGTGAAGCCTGCGAAGACCTCGCGACCGCCATTGTCCTGCTCCTTCCCCAGGCTCTCGGCCCAGAGTTGGCGATACCAGTCTGCCAGCAGGTACAGAGCGTTGGCGTAGGGCATCATCACATGATTCGTTTTGCCGTGCTTCTGGCCCAGTTCTACAAGCAGGAATGCCAGCATCGCAGCGGGATTCTCAAGCAGATTTTCCCGCGAGCAGCGCACGTCCATTGCCTTGGCTCCATCGAGCAGCGCGTCGATATCGATGCCACACATCGCCGCCGAGAAGAGCCCCACGGGTGAGAGCACACTGAAACGCCCGCCCACACCATCCGGAACGGGAAGGGTCACGAACTTCTCGCTATCGCATATCTTCCGCATCGTGCCCTTGGCCGGATCAGTCACCGCGACGATGTTGCTCGCGTAGCCCGCGCCGAGTTTTTTCTTGAGCATCTCGCGGATGATCATGAACTGTGCGGCGGTCTCCGCCGTCTCGCCACTTTTGCTGACAACATTGAATAGCGTCTTCTCCAGGCCACCATTGGCTTCGCAGAAGGCAATCACCTGCCCGAAGAAGGCGGGATCAACGTTGTCGATGACGAACAAGCGGGGCGATCCCTTGCGATCAGCAGCATGCTTGAGGTTCCAAGTCGAGGGATTGAGCGCGGCCTGCACAGCGATGTTGCCCAGTGCGGAACCGCCAATGCCCAGCACAACCAGGTTCTCAAACTTGCCTTGACAATTCGCGACGATGGTCTTCACTGCACGAACATGCTCCCCGCGCATTGGCTCGTTGGCAAGTTCGCGCCACCGCTCCCAGCCCTTGCCGCGCGTCTGTGCGAGTTTGCGAGTCAATTGCACGAACCCGATGGCCACCTCCGAGCCTGTGCCCAGTAACGCCGCATCGAGTCCGTGCTCAGCAACCCGCTCCTCCAAACAATTCGCAAAGTCAATTGTCAGCATGGGCGGAAGGTAGGGAGAGAAGGCACCGGGGGTTGGGCATCAGGCCTTGGAGATTGATAGATACGAATTATCTCGTTCGCTTCACACGTGCCCAATACCCAACTTCCCAGTGTCCAGCCGGTAGTACTGAGCCTCCAGTGCCTACTTTCTCCCATGATTCATCCCTGGCACGAAGTCACGCCCGCAGTGGAAGGGCAAGAACTCCCCCACCACTTCCGCGCTGTCATCGAAATTCCTAAAGGGTCGAGCAACAAGTATGAACTTGACAAGAGCAGCGGCCTGCTCAAGCTCGACCGGGTTCTCAGCAGTGCGGTCTACTACCCTGCGAACTACGGTTTCATTCCCCAGACGCTCGCTGAGGATGACGATCCGCTTGACGTGCTGGTGTACTGCACGGAGGAAATTCCGCCTCTAACCCTCTGTGAGGCCCGTGCCGTCGGCAAGATGACGATGCTGGACCAGGGAACTCCTGACCACAAGATCATCGCAGTCCTGCCCCAGGATCCGATCTACTGCGAACGTCACGCGGTCGAAGACTTTCCTCGCCACATCTTCAAGATGCTCCGCCGGTTCTTTGAAGACTATAAAACTCTGGAAGGCAAGGAAGTCGAGGTCGATGAGCTTCAGCCCGCCGCGAAGGCGCACCAGGTGATCGAAGAGTCTCTCGCCCGCTACAGCAAAGCCCGGCGCACAGGACAGTTGACTGGCCTGCGATAGCCTTTCCCGGACTGACGTGATCGCATTCACTCCCTTGCCCCTCACTCCCTTTACCCCCTTAAGGCCACGCATACCCCGAGCCCCCCATGGCATTGCAACGCGACTTCTCCACGATTCTTATCGAGCGCGACCGCGTCGCCCAGCGCGTCCACGAGCTTGGGCACCAGATCACGAGAGACCTTCGCGAGGCTGGTGTCAACCTCGATGACCCTCAAGCGGCAAATTCCCGCGTGGTCATCATCGCTGTGCTCACCGGCGCGATGGTCTTCGTCGCTGACTTGATCCGCGAAATGCCTGTCAAACTACATATCGAATTGGTCGCCGTCAGTAGTTATCCTGGCACCAGCGTCGAGAGCAAGGGCGTCAAAATGAAAACTGCCCTGCCCTCAGATCTCGGCGGGGCGCATGTGCTCTTGATTGATGACATCCTCGACAGCGGTCAAACCCTCCACACGCTCGTGGACTTGATCGGTCGCCAGCATCCCGCAAGTCTCCGCACGTGCGTGCTGCTTCGCAAGCCCGGCAAAGCCAAGATCGACATCAAGCCCGATTACGTCGGCTTCGATATTCCCGATGAATTCGTGGTTGGGTATGGCCTCGATTTCGATGGGCTATACCGCAACTTCCCAGGCATTGCGGTCCTGCGCCGCTGAAACCCGGCGCTGCCGGGCAGCTTGACGATCCATGATGCTCAACAGGTTCCAAGTCTGACTGTATTCTGAAGGCCGCTAGCCCCTAACAATGCCTCATCACAGCCGCGAGCACCCATCTCGTTGATGACCGCCCCAGTTGGTGGTACGCGATCATCCCCGGGCGAGCAACGCTGTTCGCGTGCGGCTTGCTGCTTGGCTCCTGGATCGGTGTGCGATTGCTCTCACCCGATTCCAACCCCAAGCTTCTGTTCAGCGCTGCGGTTTGTTTTT
Source organism: uncultured Phycisphaeraceae bacterium (assembly GCA_964425995.1). GTDB lineage: Bacteria > Planctomycetota > Phycisphaerae > Phycisphaerales > UBA1924 > BJHL01. The sequence goes on along the minus strand of CAYRPC010000005.1, from coordinate 35,003 downwards.
TTAGTTTCGACTTCATCCGTGCTCTGCTCATCACGCTGCTCTTTCGCTACGAGGCCACGACGACGCACGTCAGCACGACCACGGGCATCCTGTCGCGTCGTCGCAACGAAGTTCCCCTCGCACGCATCCAGCATGTTGAGGTGCGACAGACATTCTTGCAGCGTTTGCTCAGTTGCGGCTCAATTGGTCTGACCGCTGCCGATGGCGTGCCCGTCTCGTGGAGTTGGGTGGATGATCCCAATCGTCTCGCCAACGTCCTGCGAACAGCCATCACTGCGGCCTCACGCGGGACCGACACCAACGATGCCCCCATCGAAACGTCTTCGCCCGCTCTATCTCCCGTTTCTCCCTTGCTTCAATCCCAAAACATGGCACACTCCTTCAGAACCATTGGCCTTGTTGGCGGCATCGGTGCAGGCAAGTCCGCCGTCGCCAGCATCCTCGCCGATCTTGGCTACCTGGTTTTTGACGCGGACAAGGATGCCAAAGCCGCTCTAGATCGCCCCGATGTCCGCGGATTTCTGATCAGTTGGTGGGGCAGCCAGATCGTGGGCAGTGATGGAAAAGTTGATCGACGTGCGGTTGGCGAGATTATCTTTGCCAAGCCCGAAGAACGCCGCAAACTCGAAGCGCTGGTACACCCGATTGTGCGTGCCGATCGCACGTCGCAGATCGCTACTGCCAGGCGAGATGGGTGTGCGGGCGTCGTGATCGATGCGCCGCTGTTGTTTGAAGCGGGCAGCGATGCCGACTGTGACGCGGTGCTGTTTGTCGATGCGCCGTATGAACATCGCCTTCGCAGGGTGCTGGGTCGTGGCTGGTCGGCGGATGAACTGGACCGTCGCGAAGCCGCACAGTTGTCACTCGCCGAGAAACGCCGTCGCTCCAGTATCGTCATCGTGAACGATGCCGATCTCGCGACATTACGCGAGCGTGTCCACCAAGCGTTGTCTTCACTCGATTGTTCGAGCCAATCAACAACACATGAGGCATGAAACAGCTATGTCCTGTGTGATATATTTTGATGCGTTTTTATTCATTGTGATGCATTGCAATGCATGCAATTGCCCGCGCGATCGTCACTTCAAGTCGGCGAGGAACTGTCCGAATCGGTCCATACCAGCGTTTATCTGCTGCTCGCTACACGCGAAACTGATGCGCACATGGTTCTTGCCGCAGCCACCAAAGTCCTCTCCTGGGACGAACGCTATATAGTTTTCTTCCAGCATCGCCTCGCACATGCTCATGGCGCTGTCGATTTTCTTTCCACCTTTGCTGGTCTTGCCAAAGTGTGCGGAGATATCCGGGAAGGCGTAAAAGGCTCCCGTTGCCCGTGCGGTCTTGATGCTTGGTAACTTTGTCAGTCGGGCGTTGATGACCTCCGCTCGCTTGGCGAATGCCACTCGACGCGATTCGACCTCCTCTGCGCATTGTGTCAGGGCAATACGGATCGCCGGATACGTGAAACTTGTGATGTTCGTGCTCATCTGTCCCTGCATCGTCGCCATCGCATCGGTGAACTTCTTGCCAAACGCTCCGCTCGCTCCGGTGTAGCCGATGCGCCATCCCGTCATGCCATACGCCTTCGACAAGCCATTCAGCGTGATCACTCGCTCGGCGATCTCCGGCATCGAGCCGATCGAGAAGTGCGGAATGCCACCATAGATGATCTTTTCATACAGTTCATCACTCAACACCGTGATGTTCGGCGCGATCGTCGCAGCAGCCTCCGCGACCACTCGCCCGATGGCCTGCAGTTCCTCGGGCGTGTACATCGTGCCGCACGGATTGCTGGGCGAGTTGAGGACCAGCAGTCGGGTTCGAGGCGTGATGGCACGACGAATCTCCTCCGCGCTCGCTTTGAAGCCGTTCTCCACCGTTGTCGGAATTTCGATGACCTTTCCGCCCGCGATCTCGGCACAAGGCACGTAGCTCACCCAGGCGGGCACTGGAAGTAGCACCTCGGGCTGGACATATTCCCCACCGCTACTCCCGCCACCACTCCAAGTAGTCGAATCGTCGAGCAGTACCTGGCAGAGCACGAAGAGGCTGTGCTTCCCGCCCGCGCCGATGGCGATGTGCTCGCCCGTGCAATTGGGAATGCCATTCTCTTCTGTGAGTTTCTTCGCAATCGCCGCGCGGGTATCCGGATCGCCAAGCGTGGGCATGTACTTGGTCTGCCCCGCCAGGAGCGATTTGATCGCTGCATCCTTCACTGACTGGGGCGTATCAAAGTCCGGCTCGCCCGCAGCGAAACTGAGCACGTCCTTCCCCGCGCGCTGCATGGCTTTGGCGCGATTCATAAACGCGATCGTGACAGAGGGCTTGAGGGCTTGGACGCGGCGGGAGACGGAAAGCATGCAAAAACATACGCAGGTTGACGAGTGATGGCTTTGCAGGCCAAGCCCCACCTTCAGAACGCCAAATCACGAATCAGGATAACGCTGAGCATAGAGAAATCACTGGCTTGTTTATCACAGATATCACTGTCCAGCGTGATGATCCTGTTTCGCCTTCGCTACGCTGTGCCATGTCATCGCGGCGCGGTTTCACACTCATCGAACTGCTCGTCGTCGTCGCCATCATCGGCCTACTCATTGGCATTCTGCTGCCCTCGCTGGGTGCTGCCCGCAAGTCGGCTCGCGTTACCACATGTACCGCTCGTCTGTACCAATTGGGCATCGCGATGGGCCTCTACTGGAATGACTTTGATCGGTACATGCCGCAGAAGAAGGGGCCGCTGCCGGGCGGCGGCGAATCCGTGATCGGCACCCTCTTTGGCGGCAAGAAGGGCCAACTGCCTTTCTACGGCATCAACGAGATCGGGGCTGCGGGAAGACCGCTGAATCCGTATGTTTTCAACCAACGCGTGCCCGATGATAGCGAGCCGGGCATCTTTCCCATGGAGGCGTTTCGCTCCCCAATCGATACCGGCAGCGGCAATACGGGCGTGCCGATCCCTGGCTTTGACAAGACAGAATCGATGTACGACCTCGTTGGTAGCAGCTACATCCTCAACGACCACACGCTGGAGGGCGAAGACAAGGCCACGCTCGTGCCACAAGGGGGCGGGCGGATGCCCAATGTGAAGAACACCAGCAAGACCTGGGCTCTGGGCACCCAGACCATTTACAACTACCAGCAAGGCGGCGACCGCGACATGCGGTGGTTCGGCAACAAGCCCGACAAACGCGGCACGCTGGTGCGGGCAAACTTACTGTTTGCTGACCTTCATGCGAAGGGGAGCGTACCGGTACCCGAAGGGATAGAAAACGAGACGGCTGATTACACGTTTGAGCCGTAGCACTGAGAGGTGACGGTGGCACAGACATCCTGGCTTGTGCCACCAGATTTGCAAAAAACGGTCAATACGCCATCGTCTGCTCAATCGCTTCCTGAATCCGGTTCGCGTCGGGCAGGTAATCCAGTTCCAACTTATAATACGGCATCATCGTGTCAAACCCGCAGACGCGCTGCACGGGGCACTTGAGGTGCAGGAAGCAATGCTCCATGATGATGGTCGCGATTTCGCTGGCCATGCCCGCCGTCTTGGGGGCTTCCTGAACGACGACGCACCGCCCGGTCTTCTGGACGCTCTGGATGATCGTGTCGCGGTCGAGGGGATTGATGGTGCGAAGATCAATCAACTCCACGCTGATGTCCTCGGGCAGTTTGTCGAGGGCTTCGAGGCACTGGAAGACGTTGCTGCCCCAAGTGACCACCGTCAGGTCCGATCCTTCTTGGATCACCTTGGCCTTACCGATCTCGATGGTGTAGTCGCCTTCGGGTACTTGCTCGCGATAACTGCGATAGACACGCTTGGGCTCAAAGAAAATCACAGGATCGGGATCACGGATCGCGGCCAGAAGCAGCCCCTTCGCGTCGGTGGGCGTGCTGGGCACGATCACCTTCATCCCTGGCAGGTGGGTGTAGATCGCCTCGGGGCTGTCGCTATGCAGTTCGGGCGCGTGAATGCCACCGCCCCAGGGCACGCGCACCGTGAGTGGCACGGTGATGGCTCCACGGGTGCGGGTGCGAAACCGTGCGGCGTGGTTGACGAGTTGATCGTGGGCTGGTCCGAGAAAGCCTTCAAACTGAATCTCGGGCACGGGACGCATGCCGTTGATGGCAAGGCCGATAGATGTGCCCATGATCCCCGATTCAGCGAGCGGCGTGTCGATCACGCGGTCAGGACCAAATCGCTTCTGCAACCCGTCGGTGACGCGGAAGACACCGCCATTGAGGCCAACGTCCTCGCCCAGGCAAACGACGCGTTCATCGCGCTCCATCTCCTGCGAAAGGGCTTCGTTGATGGCTTCGACGAGGGTCAGGCCGTCGGACTTTTGCTTGTCGGTTCTGGACATAAAACTAGAGTAGCACAGGTGTGCTCGCCTGTGACCTTCGTCGCCTATCACATTCGGCGCTGGATGTTCGGTCACAGGGTGATGCCTGTGCCACCGCCTGAGACACCAGACCTAAGACACCAGAATAGTTGAGACATCGAAGGCTCAAGAGCATCTAAACTTCATTATGGCTTCCATCGCCGCAAATCTCATGCAACCCAACATCGAACCCAAGCAGCTTTCGTCCTCCGCTCTGCGCGTCAAGCCCGGCTTTGACTGGTCCAGCGTGCTTCGCAAGGCCATGGCCGCGACGCCCGAGGCCTTTACCAACGACGGCTTGCTGCTCAACCTGATCGATGGCCAATGGGGCACCCCCGGGAATGGTCGCCCCGCCGCTTCGCCCATCGACGGCACGGTCCTGAGCAAACTGCCGTTTATTGATCTGGCCACGGGTCAGCAGGCGGTGAAGGCAGCGCATGGCGAGCATCGCGCATGGGGCAAGGTATCGCTCGCGCAGCGCCGCGAGAAGGTCAAGGCGACCCTCGCCGACATGCGCACGCATCGCGATCTGTTGGCGAGCCTGCTGATGTGGGAGATTGGCAAGCCCTTGCCCGCTGCACAGGCTGATGTGGATCGGTGCATCGAAGGGGTGCAGTGGTACGTTGAAAATATTGAGCCGATGCTGCAGGGGCGAACGCCCTTGGGGCTTATCAGCAACATTGCAAGTTGGAACTATCCACTGAGCGTACTCGTGCATGTCATTCTTATTCAAGCGCTCGCTGGCAACAGCGTCATCGCAAAGGCCCCAACCGACGGCGGCGGCATCAGCGTCGGCGTTGCCATGGCCCTTGCCCGTCGCAGTGGTCTACCCGTCAGTTTCGTCAGCGGCTCGGGCGGCACGCTGAGCGATGCGCTTGTTCGTAACGAATATGTTGACTGCCTGAGTTTCGTCGGCGGACGCAGCAACGGGCGCGACATCGCCTCGTCGCTAGTCGATACCGACAAGCGATACATGATCGAAATGGAAGGCGTGAACGCGTATGGCGTTTGGGAGTTCTCCCAGTGGGCCGATCTTGCCAAGCAACTCAAGAAGGGCTTCGACTACGGCAAGCAACGCTGCACGGCATATCCGCGCTTCATAGTGCAGCGCAGCCTCCTGCCAGCGTTCCTTGACATGTATCTGGGTGTCGTTAAGAGCCTGCGCTATGGCAATCCGCTGCTGGTGGCAAAAGATGCCGACCCCCTTCCCGCGCTGGACTTTGGGCCACTGATCAACGCGAAAAAGGTCGATGAACTCAAGGGCCTGTGGAACGAGGCCCTGGCAGGGGGCGCGCTGCCGATCTATCAGGGTTCGCTTTCGAGCACTCCGTTCCTGCCAGGCCAGGATACTTCCAGTTACTTCGCACCAGCAACGCTCCTGAACATCCCCCGCAGTTGCAAACTTTCCTACATCGAACCCTTCGGACCCCTCGATGCCATCACCACGGTCGACCGCTTCGAAGAACTCGTCACAGAGATGAACGTTTCAAATGGCAATCTCGTCAGTTCCATCGCGACCGATGATGCAGCGATCGCTGCTCGAGCAAAGCAAGAAGTCCGCGCTTTCAAGTTTGGCCACAACATAATTCGAAGTCGAGGCGACAAGGAAGAACACTTTGGCGGCCTAGGCCAGAGTTGGAAGGGTTGCTTCGTGGGCGGCGAACTGCTGGCGCGTGCGATCACGCAAGGATCGGGCGACGACGAACTGCCCGGAGTTTTCCCGGAAGGAACGCGACTTCCCAAAGAACGTTGATTTCCCTGCTCTCAGTCCCGCTCTCGCACGATGCCTTCCTGGAATGCGTGTACGAGGGCGTCCAGGTCTGTGATCATCCGCTCGATTCTGGCGCCGCCCGCCGTCTCGCCCACGGTGCGCGCCTTCGCGTACTTTCGCACTGTTGTCACCTTTGGAACGATGTCGCTGCCCGTTGCGAGGACCGACTCGATGCCTGGAAACGGCGCGTGCTCCGCCAGATCGATGCGATCAGGCTTGAGCACGAGGGTGTATCCGCGATCGCCATACGCCTCGCTGAAGGCACCGTCGATGGTGATGGCGTTGCCGCCTTTCTTGAGTGGTGTCTCCCCCTTCTCGATTCTGACGGGCACATGCCCGTTGACCACCAGCACGCCATCACCGACTCCAAACTCTCGCCCCAAGTTGCGGATGAACTCGCCTTGATGCATCAGATCGAAGTAGGCGTTCTTGTGCTCCTTGTGGGCATCCTTGTCGGCAACAAAGTGTGACTCAAACGTCGTGACCTTGTCCTTCCCAAAGAGCGGGCTCTTGGGACCGCCCCACAAGTACCAGACAATGTCGGCATCTCCGTCGATTCCTACCCAGCGCTTTCGCATCGCGCGGCGCAGCGCCGATTCCATGGCGTTCAACAGCTCGACGCCCACCACCTCGCGCCCGTCCACCTTGAGCGACTGCAACCGTCCATCCGCCTCGACCGGCACGCACGCGTGAAAGAGCAGCACGTCGTCGCGCCTGGTCCACATGCCGCCGCGATTGACGAGCCATTCCATATGCTCACGCAGTTTCATCGATCGAGTAAAACTCTGGCGCATCCGGTCCATGCACGCCTGTTCCTCTGGCGAATAGGCGTACGGATCGCTTGGATCGATAGTCGGCAGAACGGTGTCTAACAGTGGATGCTCGATTCCGTCGATGGTCACGGTCTGCTTCGCATGATCGATCAGGTGCAGCAGTCGACGATGCGCGAGTTTCCACTCCGGATGCCTCTCAAACATACGCCCTTCTGCTTTGAACTGCATGATGGCGACCGCCTTCTGCATCCGAGCCACTGTCAGCGCGTCGCGGAACCCCTCGCCCTTTGCGAACCACTTCTCCGCAGGGTCATTCGCGTAGACCTCCCGCGCCAGGCGCTCGATCGGCGCCATGATGATGCCATACCCCTCCTCAAGCTGACTCAGGCGGCGGTACCGCAAACTGAAGCGAAGCGCCGTCAGCATGCACGGGTCATGCCCCAGGTGGCTCCCGATCCAGAGCATGTCGTGGTTGCCCCAGATGACGTTGCACTTGGGCTGACGCATCAGCGTCTCGATCACGCGGTCGATGCGAGGCCCACGATCGCCAAGATCGCCCAGCACCAGCAACTCCTCGCAGGAGAGGTTGCGAATCAGGCGTGCTCCGGCACGGACCGCGCCCCAATCCCGGTCGTATCGGGCCAACGCCGCGATTATCTCGCGGATATATGCAGGCCTCTGGCTGCTGCCCAGTTCGACGAACAGTTCGCGATACCACTTGGGCAGCAGTTCCTCGAAGTGCTCACGTCGGTACGTCGCACGTAGAGCCCGCACCACATCGAATTGCAACGTAAGCGTCTGGTATACCCACTCCAGCCGATGCCCGCCTGAAACGACCTCTCGCGAGAATCGATCAATTGCCTCGCGCGGGTAGTACAAGACCGCAAGGAACCGGTGCATCTCCTCGCTTGAGAGCCTCCCCCCAACCACCTGCTCCACCAGTTGTCGCAGTGCGCCCGAGGCGTTGTTGATCACATGCCGCAACTTTGTATCCTCGCCATGGATATCGCTGATCACATGGACCACGCCCATGGGCAGGCTGCGCTGGGCTTCCAACGCGGCGATCTCCGCGATGGCATCCTCTGCGGTTGGAAACTGGCTCGAGAGGGCCTGCAAGTGGGCGTAGCGATCGGGCGAGAGCGATTGCTTCATAGACCGGAAGTGTTGTCGCCCTATTCGCTCTGGGCTTTCGCTTTGCCCGTCCCGGCTTGTCGCATGGCAAATCGCACCTGCCTTGACGTGACAGTGACGGCCATATGTCCCACCGCCATGGTCCTCGCGTGCATCGATTCATCTTTGATGCGATCTCCAACCTCTCCTAGCACGCGTGCGTTGAGGCGATCATGGCCTCGAACGCTGCCAAAGCCAGTCTCTTTGGCAAGCCGAGTATGCACAGCCCGGACCACTTCTCCCAGGACGATGCGTTCCTCACCCGCTAGCCCAGGCCGATCGAAGACGATGGCCTGATCTGCTACGTCATCGTTTCGTGTCTTCACGCCCAACGCGGCGAGCTGCGATCCTCGCGCCCGCACCACTCGTCCCGCTTCCGCCAGCAATCTTCCAGCGCTCGTGATACGAGTCGCGGCATCGCTTCGCACACCTCGCAGCGCGGGCAAAACCCTAGCACGTAAATACGCCCGCAAGCGCGTCTCATCCGCGTTGGTCTTATCCAAAGCAAACGCGAACCCTGCAACAGCACAAACCTGTTCTGAATCGACCCTCGTGAGTCCATCGCCCCACAGCATTGGACGAACCAGCACCACGTCGTGCCCGATGCCACGAGTGTGGTGAATACCTCCCAGGCCCACGCCCGCGCTTCCGCGGAGCAGTCGCATAAGCACCGTCTCCATCGCATCGTCCGCGTGATGGGCAGTGGCGACAAAGCCGCACCCTTGCGCTCTGGCCAGTTTCGCCAACACTCGATATCGCGCCCGCCTCGCCCGCGATTCATGATTCGTGTCTTCGTCCACACCAACCGCCCCGTGGCTGTCCTCCCTCACCCGCACCTTCGCTTCCACAAACTCCACACCAACCCATGCGGCCAGGTCTCTGGCCCGGTCCCGATCGGTCAGCGACTCCTCGCTGGAACGCAAATCGTGAACCACATGGCCAACGACAAACCTTTCCCGAGCTTTAGCCACCCCCGCACACAGTCCTAGAACGAGCGCCGAAGAGTCTCCGCCGCCCGAACAGGCAAGCAACGTCCGCCGCCCTAAGTGCGAATCGCCCGCCTGATTGTGAGTAGTGCCGACATCATCGCGCACGCCCGAACCGCCCGTCAAAGCCCGCCATCCCTTCGCCAATCTGCGCAGCAAACCGCCTGTCACGGGGTCTCCACGCAGTTGCTCCCGCGCCGCCATCCAATCTCCGGCTTGTGCAATCACGTTCACGCCTTGCATGAGACGATGGTAGAGTTGCTTCGAACCTCAACGCCCCACCCATCCGCACAACCCGCATTCTGACACTTCCATGCAACCCCCCGCTCCGTACCCCTCAAACTCCATCCACGCCATGAGCCTTCCCACCACCTTGCACGATGCCGCCCAGTCCACCGGCCTCGTCCCCATCGACCTCGCGCCCTTCAACTCCTTGCAGACATCCCTGGATATCAAGACTCCCGCCCGTTCGCCCGAAGATATCTCCTCCGAGGTGCTTGGCACTCCGACGACACTCGTTTCGTCCGTCCCCGCCTCGCCCACTGCCCCCATAGCAACCACGCCCGCCATCAGTTCGCTCTTTGCCGGTGTCGCTATCGCGGCTGGCTTTGCCTTGCTTGCGTGGGCAGCATGGCACGGCACGCGTCGCTCACGTCGCGCGAGCCTTCAACATCGGACTTCAACGGCTGCAGCCAGCCCCGCTCCGCAATCGGCTTCCCACCCTCAACAGCACGCCCAACTGCTCGCAGCAGCCGACCAGATCGCCAAGCAACTGGACGCGCGGGCGGCCCAACTTGAGCGTGTTTTAGCCGCCGCCGATGCACGCATCGCACAACTCGAACGCCCACCGGTCCAGACGTCCTCGATCCCCCAACCCGTGCCTGCCCAGCGACACACTCCGCGTCCTGCTCCAGCGCTCCAACCGACCATGGCCGAGGCAAAGCCTGCTTCGTCTGAATCGGGTACGAGCACTTTCACAACCCCCCTCGCCCCCCTTGCTCCTCCATCCTCACATCGGGATGTCTACGACCTTGCAGACGAGGGGCTTACGCCCGTCCAGATCGCCCAGCGCCTCGCCAAGCCCACGGGCCAAGTCGAACTCATCCTCAACTTGCGCAAGGCGGCCATGTCTACTTGATGCCAATGTCCTTCACCGCGCCCATTCCCCCACCATCCCTACTCCTCCTTGGAGGGGGCGGCCATGCCCTCACGCTCGTCGAATCCGCGCATTCGACGCATCGGCCAGTAATAGGGTTTTACGATGACAACCCGCAGGCTGTGCTCGCAACCAAGGCCAAAGTTCGGCACTTGGGCAACTTGCAAGCAGGCATCGCTGCACTCGCACGCCTCGCCCAGGCCTGGCAGGCCGCTGCGCCCGCCAGCGCGCCGCATCTCCAGCAGTTGGGCTACGCCGCGCTGCCGCCCCAGCTCGCCCTGCCTCCACAGCAATGGTGTCTGGGTGTTGGCTCGCTGACAACCCGTGCTGACTTGCTCGATCAGGCGATGCGAGCGGGCGTTCAAGTGTTGTCGCCTCTGTGGGCCACGCTCATACACACTTCGGCGTGTATCGCCGCTTCCGCGCGAATAGAACCAGGCGTCAGCATCGGTCCGGCTTGCATCATCCAGGCCCATGCGAACATACGCGCGCACGCTATCATCAACTCAGGCACCATCGTCGAGCATGAATGCGATGTTGCTCCCAACTGCCATATCGCTCCAGGCTGCATTCTCGCTGGAAACGTGACGGTTGGCAACGTCGGCACTAACACGCTCGATTCCACGCATCGCGATGGCGTGCTGATGGGCATTGGAAGCCGTGTCCTTCCGGGATTGCATATTGGTGCCAGGGCCACGGTTGGCGCAGGCGCAGTCGTAACGAGAGATGTCAGCGATGGCGCGATGGTCGTCGGCGTACCGGCTAAGCCATGCCACCAGCCTACTTGAGAGACTTGCGAGTAGCGGGCTTTGACCGCTGCTCCTTCGCAGCAATCTTGCGATAATCGGTCGTGAGCATGCCCGCAAAACCCCAGTTGTCGGTCTCGACTTCTTCGATCACAATGTGGGTGTGCTCGGGCTTCTTGCCCAAGACACGCACCAAGGAATCGGTGAAGTCCCTGACCAGTTCCTGCTTCTGAGAGCGGGTCACGTTGCCTTTGGTGATCATCAAGTGGACAAAGGGCATTTCACACCTATTGCTTTACCGTCCGGCGTTGCACGTGCTTTCGATTCCTTCAACTGATCCCCCCGACAGAAACAGCATACAAATGCAGTTACTTGTACTGTTCCATCGGCGGGCAGGAACACACCAGATTTCGATCCCCATATGGATTGTCCACACGCCCCACACTGGGCCAGAACTTGTGATCGCGGACCCAGTTCAGCGGGAACGCCGCCTGCTCGCGCGAATACGGTCGGTCCCAGGTATCGCTCGCCACCACGTGCATGGTGTGCGGCGCATGCTTGAGAGGATTGCTGGTCTTATCGATCTTGCCGGTTTCAATATCGCGTATCTCTTCGCGTATCTTTATCATCGCATCGCAGAAGCGATCGAGTTCGGCCTTGCTCTCGCTTTCGGTAGGCTCGATCATCAGTGTGCCAGGCACTGGCCAACTCATGGTCGGAGCGTGGAATCCATAATCCATCAGTCGCTTGGCGATGTCGTCGGTCTTGATGCCCGCCGACTTGTCAAATGGCCGAACATCGACGATGAACTCGTGTGCACAGCGGCCCTTGGCTCCCTTGAACAGCACGTTGTAGTGTCCCTCAAGACGCTTGGCCATGTAGTTCGCATTCAAGATCGCGAGTTGTGTGGCTTTCTTAAGACCACTGCTGCCCATCATCGCGATGTACATCCAGGAGATGACGAGGATGCTTGGCGACCCATAGGGCGCAGCCGAGACCGGGCCGATCGCGCGGGCTCCGGTTGCGTCGGCGTTGGGCATTCGTGATTCGGCATTCGTGAAAGGCGAGAGTACCGGATGCCCTGGCAGGAACGGGGCGAGGTGCTTGGCAACGCCGATCGGACCCATGCCAGGACCGCCGCCGCCATGGGGAATGCAAAAAGTTTTGTGCAAGTTGAGGTGGCACACATCGGCGCCGATGTGGCCCGGGCTGGTCAGGCCAACCTGTGCGTTCATGTTGGCCCCATCCATGTAGACCTGCCCGCCGCACTCGTGCACGATCTCGCAGAACTCGCGGACATGCTCCTCGAAGACGCCATAGGTGCTGGGGTATGTCACCATAAGAGCGGAGAGATTGGCCTTGTGCTCGTGGGCCTTGGCGCGGAGGTCCTCGATATCAACATCGCCGCTGGGCGTGTTCTTGACGGGCACAACTTCAAAGCCCGCGCACACGGCGCTCGCGGGGTTGGTGCCGTGGGCGCTCTCGGGGATTAGACACACGTTGCGATGGCCCTGGCCGCGGCTTCTGTGATACTCACGGATGACGAGCAGGCCGGCGTACTCGCCCTGGGCACCCGAGTTTGGCTGGAGGCTGATGGCGGCGAACCCCGTGATCTCTGCGAGCCAGATTTCCAACTCTTTGAACATCTGGGCGTAGCCCGTCCACTGCTCGCGCGGGGCGAACGGATGCAGACCTCCAATGGTCTTCCACGTGACAGGGATCATCTCGCTCGTGGCGTTGAGCTTCATCGTGCACGAGCCCAGCGGGATCATGCTGTGGGCGAGGGACAGATCTCTTCCCATGAGTTTGAAGATGTAGCGGAGCATTTCGTGCTCGCTGTGGTAGCTGTTGAACACTGGGTGGGTGAGGTAGCCTGATTGGCGGGCGAAAAGGCTGGAAACTTCGGGTGAACCCTGCGAGGCGAATAGGGCATCTATGTCCTCGTTGGCCGACGCGCCAAAGCAGGCGAGAACATGCTTGATGTCTTCGCGGGTTGTCGTTTCATCGAAGGCAATGCCAATGCTGCCATCACCATACTCGCGGAAGTTGATGCTGTGGGCAGTTGCAAGGCCCAGCACGTTGGCGACTGTTTGACCCTTGAGCGTTACGCGGAGCGTATCGAATCGTTCACCGGCGGCAACCTCCGCTCCAAGCATCTTGAGCCCCGCCTTGCACGCCAACTTCATTGCCCGCACTCGCAGCGCAATCCTGCGCAATCCCTCGGGACCGTGATAACACGCGTACATGCCCGCGATGATCGCCAGTAGCGCCTGCGCGGTGCAGATGTTGCTGGTCGCCTTGTCCCGCTTGATGTGCTGCTCCCGCGTCTGGATCGCCATGCGCAGCGCGTGGTTGCCCTGCGCGTCCTTGCTCACGCCGATGATGCGGCCGGGCATCTTGCGAACATACTCGGGCTTGGTCGCGATAAACGCGGCGTGCGGCCCGCCAAACCCCATGGGCACGCCGAATCGCTGGGCGCTGCCCACCGCGATGTCCGCGCCCAGTTCGCCGGGCGGTGTGATAAGCGTGAGGGCGAGCAAGTCAGTGGCCATGACAACAAATGCGCCGACCTTGTGGGCGGCTTGGATGATTGTGCGATAGTCCTCAATGCGGCCGTCGGTCGTCGGATACTGAAGGATCAACCCGCACACGTCTCCAGAGAGGTGCTTGGCGAGGTTCGCCGATGCCTCGACGCCGATCTTTATGCCCAACCCGTCGGCCCGAGTCTTGATCAGTCCGATCGTTTGCGGGTGGCAGTCGCTCGCAACCAGAAACGTCTTGCGTTCCTGATCGTGCATCGAAAAGCACATGCTCATCGCTTCAGCGGCGGCGGTGGCTTCATCGAGCAGGCTCGCGCCAGCAAGAGGCAACCCAGTAAGATCGCTCACCATGGTCTGAAAGTTCAACAGCGCTTCGAGGCGGCCCTGGGCGATCTCAGCCTGATAGGGCGTGTACTGCGTATACCAGCCCGGGTTCTCGAGAATGTTGCGCAAGATCACACCGGGCGTAATGGTGTCGTAATAGCCCATCCCAATCATCGAGCGGAAGACCTGATTCTTGCTCGCCATCGCGTGCAGTCGTTGGAGTGTCTGCTGCTCGCCCGAAGCATCGCTCGTACCCGAGAGGGTGAGATCGCGGGGCAGGCGAATGCTCGCGGGCACGGTTTCATCCGTGAGTTGCGCGAGGCTTTTGCAGCCGATCTTCTCAAGCATCTCTGCTATCTCGGCCTCGCTTGGTCCGAAGTGGCGGGCGGGGAATGTGTCGGAGGGATCGAGAATGCTCCGGGGCGTGCCAGGCAAGATCGTGCTGGCATGGGCAGCGGAAGCCGTCGCAGGACGAGATGAGATAATCGACATTGGGGTCTTTCGAGAATCGATTGGGGCATGAATGCGTGACGAAGTGTCAGGGAAAACCAACAGAGAAATCGTAGCGTCTCGTCACGCCGTGAATCTGAGAGCGAACAATGCGGATTGCCGGGTTTTCCTCCGGCGGGTGTTTCATTGGTTGACCGAAGGCTCCCAGGAGTTTGTGATGAAGAGTGCCGTTGCTCGCGTTTGGGATATGGGGGGTGCAGACCGGGGTACAAACCAGAGTTCTGACCGGGTTGCTGGCAAGTCTACATTCCGTGCTACAGCGCAAGATACTCAAACAAAGGGTGCCTTCAGCCTGTGGAACTTGGGGCTGTGGAACCTCGGGCTGCGAGACATCAGAAAGTCGCACATCCTGGGTCTGTTGATCATCGCGGGACAGGCATTCGCCCCAGGTCCGTTTGCGCTGGCGCAGAGCGAAGTGACGATTGTGGTGCCGCAGAGTGAGAAGTCCAGCCAGAGCACGACGAGCGATGATCACGCTGAAGCAAGCACCATCATCCCTACCAGTCCCATTTCCCGAGACCGACCGATGGTCCTCGCCCGCACGATTACTGATCTTGCTGGCGATGCCCTTGTTTACAAGCAGCACATCTTCACCCTTACCAATCCGTATATGGAGGGGCGGGCACCAGGAACCGAAGGTAATCGGCACGCGGCCGACTATGTTGAATGGTACTACCGCAAGGCCGGCCTCCAACCCGCCTTCACACCGGATGTGGCTGGCGAAGGGGCGGCGATGGAACCTGATGGCAAGAGTTTTCGCCAGCGATTCATCGCGCCGCCCTCTCAGCGTCCGGGTGATTCGGTGAAGCTCAACGCCCAAGGCACCAAAGTACTTGCGGGCGCAGTCGAGCAAGTGTTGGTCGCGGGAACCGACTTTGCGACCCTGGGATTCTCTAGCACGGGCAACGCCAACGGCAATGTGATCTTTACCGGCTACGCCATCGAAGAGGGCGAGGATGACTACAGCAGCATCCCGCGAGACGCTGAGGGCAAGAAAATCCGCCTCGATGGCAATATCGCCATGGTCCTGCGCTTTGAGCCCATGGACGACGAAGGCAAGAGCAAGTGGAGTTCCTCACGCTGGTCGCCTGCGGCGGACCTCACGAGCAAGATTGATGCGCTGATCGACCTTGGCGCTAGCGCCGTGGTGTTGGTCAATCCGCCTGGCGCCGACGACAAGCGTGCAACCGAACTGGGCGACCTCTCCATGGGCCTCTCGGGGCGCGCTCGCAAGGTGCCAGTCATCATGCTCGCCAATGCGGCGGCGGATGCGTTTGTTCGCAAGGCCGACGGGTCGGGCCGCTCGCTGCTTGAACTTCGCCAACTCGCAGACGATGTCAAAACGCCCCAGCAGTACGTCGAACTTTCCAACGCGATGCTGGATATCAACGTCGATATAGAGCGAGTGCCGCTCTGGACCGACAACGTGGGAGCGGTCCTGCCCGGTTCCGGTTCGCTCAGAGATCAGTATATCGTCATTGGTAGCCACTACGACCACATTGGGTATGGATACTTCGGCAGTCGCAGTGGCGAGAAAGGACGTGGCGTGCTCCATCCCGGCGCGGATGACAACGCTTCGGGCACGAGCGGCAACATCCTGCTCGCCGGACGCCTCGCGGAGGCTTACAAGGCTATGGAGAAGGATGCTCCGGGCGAGCCGCGGCGTTCGATCCTGTTCATTGCGTTTTGCGCCGAGGAATCGGGCCTTAATGGCAGCGTTCACTATGTCAATAACCCGATTGTGCCACTCGAACAGCACACGCTGATGATCAACATGGACATGATCGGGCGATTGCGCGATGGCAAACTCGAACTGTCAGGCGTGGGCACGGGTGATGGCCTCGCCGACTTCATCAAGTCTTACACGGATTCCTCCGGCATGACTGTCGCCAGCAAGCCCAGCGGCCTGGGGCCCAGCGACCATGCCTCGTTCGCGCAGTCGAACGTGCCCGTGATCTTCGCGTTTACTGGCTTGCACGAGGAGTACCACCGCATCACCGATACCCCAGACACGATCAACTACGATGGTGCGGTCGAAGTTGCAGATCTTCTGTACCGCATCGCGCTGGATATCAGCACCTACGAACCTGGGTTTCCATTCACCACCGCCACTGGCAGCAAGCCAGGCGAATCCAGCAAAAACAATAACGACCAGGGGCAAGGCCAATCCACGCGGGGCGTTGGTGTGCGCTTTGGCGTTGCCCCCGGAGACTACAGCGGCAATGAAGAGGGCGTACTCATCGGTGAAGTGCTCAAGGACTTGCCAGCGGAAAAGGCGGGTCTCAAGGCTGGCGACCTCATGATCCGCTGGAACGAGAAGCCGCTGATCGATGTCGAAGGATGGATGGGCATGCTCAGCCAGCACAAGCCCGGTGACAAGGTCGCAATCGTCTATATTCGTGATGGGAAAGAATCGAGCACGGAAGCAACCCTCGTATCACGGAACAACGCGCGTCAGTAAGGCCGCCCAATCCTCCTGCACTTCACACGTGTGCAGCAATCCCCGACTCGACCAGTCTTTCGAACCGACCCCGGGTCGGCAGGCTGGTCATCATCAGGATCAGGCACAGGCTGGGAACGAAAGCGAGCATGCGTTCGCCCGATGCCATCAAAGCCACGAGCGCAACAATCGTGGGCAAAAGCAAGAGCCAGATGCGTAGCAGGCTCGTGGTGATGTACATGGGCAGGAGCAGGTCCGCGGCGCGATCGCGCCGGATGCCGCTCACACGAACGAAGGCTTGGCGACGCTGGATCAGCCAAATGGTAATGCCCGCAGCGATGCACATCACACTGACCAGCAAGGTGAGTGGCACAAGCGTGCGACGCAATTCATCCGCACCACCAGAAGACGCAATGGCGTTGCGGCCAATCGGATCGCCCAGGACGATCCACGCTGCCATGGCTGTTGCAAGGCAGCAGAAACCCGCGATTACCAGCGCGTGCTGGATCGCTTGAGAGAGTTTGTGTTGCATCCGAGCAGTGACCATCCGTGTGCGACCTTTAACTTCCTCACGCTGATCCACAGAACCTCTGCAGCGTCCTGCGGAAAGGATACCCGATTCCGGTGGGTTCGTGCAACCGTTTGCTGGCGGAATCTGTTGGATTGGCTACTTGCAGGGCCTTGGGATTAGAAAAAGCCCCTTATGGGGCGTTCTGAGGCAGCACACCCGGGGTTCCTTGAGTTGCGAACTCGACGAATTGCCGCCATCGTTGCTGGGTTGGGAAAATCCAGGCGATGCCCAGCAGGGCGACCGCGACTCCGACCAACGCGGGTATCGTTCCCGTCAAGAGATTGATCACCGCCGCGAACAGGCCAACGCCCTCGATCATCGCTCCCGACACAAGTGTGCGAATCTGAAATGTTTTCCATATCTGGCCCGCCGCCTGCTGGTCGACAGTCGACTGTCCCTCAGGACTTTGACGAGCAGTCCTAGCGTTACGCTCCTGCCAAGCGCGGGTCGCTGCCTTTGCCATCATGGGGCGAATGACCACACCCAGCAGCATGAATGAAGTGAAGCCCATGCCTCCCAGAATCATGAGCAGCAGTTGGGAGATGTCGGCAGGTGCGGTG
>CAYRPC010000005.1:0-17064 GCA_964425995.1 uncultured Phycisphaeraceae bacterium | reverse complement strand
GGTCTGTGGGCCCAGCATCAGGCCAACCACCGCAAACGCGAGCAGGCCGCTGGCCATGGCAAGGATGAGAATCTGGAGAATGCGGAGCTGGTTGGCTTGCATGGGTCAAACACGGTAGACAAGCGCTCAGAACGGTCAAGGAAACAATGGGACAAAGTCAGTCGTCATCATCATCGTCATCGTCTTCAACAAAGGGCGAACCATCCGAGCGTTCATCAATCCACGCCGCCTGAATGTGCTCGAGAATCTTCTCGTTGCAAGGATGCTTGGGATCATCAACAAAGCCGGGTAAGCCCAAAACCAGTTTCTTGAGATCAACAAACCCGATGCGCGTGGGATCGCGATCGGAATGATGCTCACAGAGCAACTCCCCGATGAACTCGACATCAAGCCAGCCGAAAGTATCTTCCATTGAAGGGCTCTCGCCTATTCATCCGCCTAGTGCGGCAGTTCTTTCACCGCATTGCGGTTCCACGCAGGCACCCGCACCTTGATCGCCCCCTCGCCCTGGATGATGCACTGGCAACTCAGCCTGGAATTACGCTCAAGGCCCGGGGCTTCCTCAACGCGATCCTCCTCCGCCTCCGTCGAATCGGAGAGTTGCTCGGTTCCCTGCTCGATGTGAACGTGGCAGGTGCTGCACGCGCACACTCCGCCGCAGGCGTGCTCGATATTGATCCCATGCTCCATGGCGAGTTCGAGAAGGCTCTCGCCCGTCGCCCCCATCAGTTTCCACTCTGACACCGCCTTGCCCGTGAGCCCCTCGGGGTCTTCGAGAAAGAACGTGACAGGAACGACATCAGGCCCGTGAGGGCGATCGGAGTGCTTGAGGTGCATATCGCCCTATTCTTCGCCATCTAGCAAGCGGACGAATGCATCCGCTTCGATTCTCATGCCACAATCAGGCGCGGCTCGATGGCTATATCTTATTCCCAATGAGCACTTCCGATTTCCAACCCAGCGACCCTGCCTTGATCGACATTTCCGTCGTCGCCCCCGCCCACAACGAGGAGGACAATATCGACCGACTGGTGAGCGAGGTCGGCAAGGCCCTTGAGTCTTCTGGCCTGCGTGGGGAGTTTATTCTCGTTGACGACGGCTCGACCGACCAGACCCGCGCGAAGACACTGGCGCTCATGCCCGCTCGATTCTGGCTCCGATGCGTCGCGATGCAGCATACTCCCCCGGGCAAGGGCAACGGCCAGTCCGCGGCGTTCTATGCGGGTTTTCGCGCCGCACGAGGCCGCTTGATCGCGGTGCTTGATGCGGACCTCCAGAACGATCCGTGCGAGATTCCCGCCATGATCGCGCTGCTACGCCAGCAGCACGCTGACATGGTGCAGGGCGATCGCAGCCACGCCCGCAAGGACAACGCCGTGCGGCGCGTGGGCAGCATCGTGGGCCGCAAGTTCCGCCTCTGGCTGCTTGGAGACACGATCCGAGACACCGGTTGCTCACTCCGCGTGATGAAACGCGAGATTGCGCTCCAACTCCCCCTTCAGTACCGCGGCATGCATCGCTTCATTCCTGTCATGGCCCGTCACCTAGGCTTCAAAGTCGTCGAGATGCCTGTCACGCATCGTCCGCGGATTGCTGGCCAGACCAAGTATGGCTTTGGAATCTTGCCTCGGGCCCTGCCCGGCCTGCACGATCTTTTCGCCGTGCGATGGATGAGAAGTCGCCGACGTCCTGTGGCGAATGTGGAAGTGACCAGCAGCGGGAGCGTCGGGGAGGGCACGCCAGGCTCGCCAAGCATGGCAAGCACACCAGTCTCGCCGACTGTGATCGAAGTCACGCATCCTCCCGCGTACGCTGCGCATTCATGAAGAAACGCTTCAAGTGGGAACCATTCGCACTCATGGTCCTGCTCCTGCTTCTGGGAGCGTGGCTCGTACTTGCACCGGGGAAGATCAAGGGGCGCGAGGGGTCGCGTGAGGTTGACTTACGACTGGGCAGCAGCCGGGGCATCGTCGAGGTGTATCGCCCGGCTGCCACATCTGACCCTGAGTTGCGCGTGCTGCTCCGCAATGGATTTGTCGGCCCCACACTCACGCCCGACGAGTTTCGTCGCCTCTATGGCAATGAGGTCTACGAAACCGCAACCGGTGCTGCGGCCAACTGGGCGTTTCGACTTTTCAACATCACCAGTTGGGCAAGTCTGGTCTGGGTGCTCATTGGCTTTGCGGGCCAATTCGCGTTTACGGGCCGGATGCTGCTGCAATGGTTCGTGAGCGAACGCAAGCGTGAGAGTGTCATTCCCGAGGCTTTCTGGTGGTTAAGCCTGCTGGGCGGCACAGCTCTTTTTGCGTACTTTGTCTGGCGACAGGACATCGTCGCCGTACTGGGCCAGTCGTCAGGCGTTGTCATTTACGCGCGCAACATTCGCTTGATCTATAAGCAGCGCCGACGGGAACGCAACGCAGAGAATATGTCATCGCCCACGGCTTGATGTATCGTAAAACCGCATGCTGCGGACTCCCGATGAAGTCGCTGCGGAAAAAGCAGGCTCACTATAACGTCTGATCGCCCGCCAGCTCGGGCACCTGAGCATCACCACCACCGCGCGATACCTCGACCACCTCAACCCGACGGCGGTGATTGGGGTGATGAAGTCGCGGGAATGGTGAGCGCCCTTCGAGTGTCCAACCGCTCGATCGTCGATCACTGTGGATGGTCATCGCCAGCTCACGCTGGGCCTTACGCTGGCGCGGGAATGCCTCTAAAACCGGATATGCAAGCAGTCGAGTCTTATTGCGAGCCAGTCTTTCGTTTTGTCATTGCTTCGTCCATGGCATTAAGGACAGAATCCCGCCACATGGCGAGGTCACCTTCGACACCGCTTCCGTACGCCTGCATCGCCCGTTCCAATGCCTCAGTGGCTCGCACGGTCCACGCTCGTCTGCCCGCTTGATCGCGGGAAAGGACCTCAGGAGTGATCGAAGCGAGCAGGCGGGAGAAGGCGAACATCGGATCAGTGTCGCGGGGATTCGGGCAAGTCTTGGCCAACGCCGCGACCGTGCTCCCAAAGTACTGATCGATTCTGGACTCTATCTTGGCACGCTCTTGTGCCCATTTCGCCAAGTCTTCATGCACGAGCGAGCTTATATCTGTCGCGATGCGCTGCATCCGGTCGTTCTGCACCGGTCCCGGAAAGACGGGCGGTTCCATTGCGATGCCGTCCAACAAGCCCTTGCTGTGGTGGTACATCTCTGCGATGAGCATGTCCTGTCTGCCTGCAAGCAGTCCGCCCGTGCGCATCATCGCTTCATATTCTTCGCGCACGCGCCACATCTCCGAATGAGACCGCGTACTTGCCTTTGGCGGGGCCGGGTGCTTTTGGGCCCACATGTCGCAAGCGTCAGAGCTTGGCTGCGTGGCCATGAACCCCAGGTATTGCTGCAACCAAGAAACGTACTCGGGCGACGCGCCGTCTCGGTGCTGAGCGAGGCAGACGAGGTAGTCCCGCATCTCGTCATCACGCGCGGCCTTGCTGACAAGTTCAATTTGTTTGCTGCGATCCTCAGTTTTAAGGTGAGCGCCCCCGACATTCGGCACCCCCACTTCGAGGTCCATATCGGCATTCCGAAACTGCACGACAGTCTTGGGTCGAACGCACGGTGTCCCGGGATGGGAATCCCCGATTGGCTCGGTTGAAACGCATCCGCATGCAACAACGGCAAGTGCGCTCACGAGCAGCGAGTAGATGACGAGCGAGGATCGCTTGTGCGCACCTGACGTGTACCAGTCTTTCGATATGCCCACTTGGTCTCTCCTTGCCGGCCCGTAGTCCAACTATATGTCGTGCGAGCTCCATCGGTCCGTCGACGCATCGGCGCAGCCGTACCATCGCCCGAATTCACTTCGCCGTGTACTGCCCCCGCCCGACGCGCTTGAACTTGCCGCTGGCGATGAGCGCCTGGTTGACGATGGTGCGGAAGCTCGGGGACGAGGTTCGGTAGCCCGCCTTCTGCACGGCCCCGGCCACGTCGGACACGCCCATGGTCTTGCCGTTGACCGACATTCTCCAGATGATCTGCGGCGAGCCACGCTGGCCCGCCTCGCGGCAGTGCAAGATACCCGATTGCAGCGCTCCGCACCGTTTCTTTCCCGCAGAGACGCTTCTTTTGACTGCGTGATCGGTGTTCGTTCGCATGATCTCCCCGTGCTGCGCCAAGCGTGAGCGCACCGGCAGCGTGCCCCTGTGTCTGTTTCGGGTTCAGGCGATTGATCGCGTTCATCCCGAGCCCGCCGGATTCGGCGACACCCGCAGCCGCCCGATGCGTTGAAGGATCGCCGTCATGAGCCAGCGCGGCACGGCCACCTCGGCCATCTGGAACGTCACGCGCCGGGCGTGGCGTACGACCTTGGCGCCGATCTTGATGAGTCTGTCGCGCAGCGTGGTCAGCGTCCAGTGCTGCACCGACCTGGGCAGCGCCAGCCGCCGCAGGAAGTTGCCCAGGTTGTACGCCAGGGCGAACAGTTGCAGCCGGACCTGATTGTCGGCGAAGCCGCCGCAGCTCAGGCGGGTCCAGTTCAGCGCATGCTTGCCCTCTTTGATCCACTGCTCCGCCGTGCCCCGCTGGTTGTAGAAGTACACCTCGTCCTGCTCGTCGCGCCGCAGGTTGGTCACGATGAACCCCACCCGGGGGAACAGCTCTCCGGCGTGCCATTCGACCTTGGCCACGACCCGGCGGGGCGTGGCCCAGCTGCCCGCTTGGTACATGAAGCTGTGGTAGAGCGCGATCGGCCTGGCCGGGGGCCTGCCCACCGGCCGCGTCAGCAGGAACTCGATCTGCCGGTGCAGCACGTCGTTGGCCTTGAGCCGGATCGCGTACAGGTATCCCTCCGCTTCCAGCAGTTCGTAGAGTTCCGGAATGGCAAAGGCCGCATCACCCCGGAAGAACTTGCCGACCTTCAACGGGCGGTAGCGGGCGATGATCGGTTCCACCACGCTCCGCCAGTCGTCGGCGCTGGCCACGTTGCCGTTGCGGAGCAAGGCCCGCTCCAGGTCGCCGTCCTGGTTGAAGCAGAACAGCGGGTGGTAGCAGGTGCACTCGAAGTGCCCGTTGTAGGCCGAGCCTTCCTGCCGTCCGTACGTCTCGCTCACCGAGCTGTCCAGGTCCAGGACGACCGTGCGCGTGTGCTTGGCGTGCCCGACACGGTCGATCCACCGGCCGGGCAAGGCCATCAGCGCCGCCAGGTTGTCGGGCCGGGTCAGCACCTGCGTCTCGAAGCGTCCCATCTGGCTGGTCGAGGCCGCCCGCGCGTCCCTGGCTCGTCCGCCCACGATGCAGCGCATGGTCGGATCGACGCACAGCCGGTCGGCGTCGTTGGTGTCCTCGTACCCGGCCAGGCGGCTGTACACCGACTGCCGCAGCAGCGCCGTCATCGTGTGCCGAGTGTTCCTGCCGGTCCGCTGATCCTGAAGAATGCTCCCGGCCATGGCCGTCGTGCCGAGGGCTTCATCGAGCTGGCGATAAGGGATCAGCCCGGCGTCGGACGTGACCGTGGAGCCGTGGAACTCCAGCCTCAATGATCCGTCGAAACCCACCCCGAGTGCGTCCTTGCCGCCTTCACCCATCGGATGCTCCGATCCGGCCGTCCATGGCATCGAGAAAAGCCCTTGTTCTTGCGGTCAAACGACACGCGATGATACCAGAAAGTAAGTTCCTATCTGGGAAATCCGGGGTAAAGCAGCTCTTGGGCTTTACTTCCCACCACCCGCTTCCAACCGATCTGAATCGTGGCTCAAAGGACGCTTTCGCTCACGACACTGTGACGGGAGTCTTTGGCTGCTGACTAGTCTCGACCAGCGGTGCCTCGTGCGAATGATCATGGGCGGCGGTGCAAGTCGGACGCAAGAGTGTGTAGATGAGCGCTGTCCAGCCGGTCTGGTGGGTCGCGCCCAAGCCGCGCCCCGTGTCGGGGTGAAAGTGCTCATGGAAGTACACGAGGTTTTTCCAGTGTGGGTCGTGCGCGAATCGTGACTCGCCGGCGTGGTGCGGCCTTGCCCCTGTCTGGTCTGGGAGGAAAAGGCGAGAGAGTCGCGAGCGAATTTCGTCGGCTGCGGCCTGAAGCCCGATCTGCTTGCCCGAGTTCTTGGGAAACTCGACGGTCAGTGAATCACCGTAGAAGTAGGCGTAGCGCTCCAATGCTTCAATAATCAGGAAGTTGAGCGGGAACCAAATCGGGCCTCGCCAGTTGGAGTTGCCGCCAAAGACGCCAGTCGTGGATTCGCCGGGCGTGTAATCGACGCGAAACTCTTCGCGATCGGCACGAAAAATGAATGGAGTGGCCTCATGGTGCTTGCTTAATGAGCGGATGCCGAAGGGGGATAGAAACTCACCCTCATCCATGAGATAGGAGAGCACACGGCTCAGCCGCTCGCGTGAAGGAACCGAAAGCAGTCGGTGCGCATCCTCATCGTTGCCATGCGCACAGGCACAGGTTTGGTTCCAGGGAGAATCGACACGGTTCTTGAGGAACCACTGCATTCGTGCCTTGAAGTCGGGAAGTGCGTTGATCGTGTCGCTCTCAAGAATCTCAACCGCGAGCAAAGGAACCATGCCGACAAGCGAACGTACGCGAAGCCGAACGGCACTGGAAGCCCCGTTTTGTTCCATACGAATCTGGTCGTAGTAGAACCCCTCGGTGTCGTCCCAAAGCCCCGTGCCACCCAGCGTGTTCATGGCATCAATGATGCCAACGAAGTGCTCGAAGAACTTGGTCGCCATGTCTTCATACGCGGGATCGCCCGAAGCAAGCTCGAGCGCGATGCTGAGCATGGTGCCGCAATAGAACGCCATCCACGCCGTTCCATCTGCCTGCTCCAGATGCCCGCCTGTTGGCAGCGGGCGAGAACGATCAAAGACACCCACATTGTCAAGACCAAGAAATCCGCCAGAGAACAGGTTCTTCCCACTTGAGTCCTTGCGATTGACCCACCAGTTGAAGTTCAAGAGCAACTTTTGGAAGCAGCGAGCCAGAAACACACGGTCTCGCTTGCCCCGTTCGCCTGTCATCTTGTAGACGCGCCAGACCGCCCAGGCGTGCACAGGCGGATTGACATCGCCGAACGCAAACTCGTAGGCTGGAATCTGACCGTTGGGGTGCATGTACCACTCGCGCAGGAGGAGTACGAGTTGATGCTTGGCGAACTTTGGATCCAGGGATGCGAACGGGATCATCTGGAACGCGAGGTCCCAGGCTGCATACCACGGATATTCCCACTTGTCCGGCATCGAGATAATGTCGGCGTTGTTGAGGTGCTCCCACTCAGCGTTGCGACCCTGCTTGCGAGATTCGGGAGGCACGGGCTGGGCCGGGTCGCCCTGAAGCCATTCGCGCACGTCGAAGTGATAGAACTGTTTACTCCACAGCAAGCCAGCAGCGGCTTGGCGGGCAACTTCTCGCTCTTGGGGTTTGAGGTTTGCATGCCCGCGCGGCGCTTGGCTGTAGAACTCATCGGCCTCACGAATACGCTCGGCGAAGATGGCATCAAAGCCGCTACTGCCTTGGGCGAACGCTTCAGTGGATGCCGCACTTTGCGGCTGCACGCGCAGGCGAATCGTCACGCTTGATCCGCCATCAACCTCTAGGGCGTACCAGCCGGCTACTTTGGTGCCGCGCTGCTGGGGATTCACCGCATTGACATTCCCATCGATGACTCGATCATGAAATGCATCCTTGACGTGCTTGGCGTGATCAGAATGGTTTGCATGATCGGCATGGTTGGGAGCGTTCCACAGACGGGCTGCGTTGCTCTCGTTCTCCGTAAACAGCAGTTGCGGATCAGCACCGCTGGAAGCAGTGTCATACGCAACAGTCATCGGAGGGAGGCTGGGATGTGTCGCCCGCACACGCCGGGCGGAATCTGCAATCAGCAACGGCTTGGCGGGGCTCTTGCCATCCGTAAGGGGCTGGGCGTTGGTCCACGACCAGATGTTGCGAAACCAGACCGTCGGCAGCACATGAATGGTTGCTCGGTCTGGGCCTCTGTTTGAGATAGTCATACGCACAAGCAGATCGTCGGCATCGGCTTTCGCATACTCAACTTGCACATCCCAGTACCGGTTCTCGTCAAAGACTCCCGTATCGCTCAGTTCGAACTCCGGCTCATTGCGACTTCGCTGGCGGTTTACTACGACAAGGCGGGCGTACGGGAACATCGCCTGAGGATACTTGTACAACGCCTTCATGTACGAATGGGTTGGCGTTGAATCGAGGTAGAAGTAATGCTCCTTGACATCCTCACCATGGTTACCCTCCGGGCCTGTCAGGCCAAAGAGCCGCTCTTTGAGAATCGGATCATTCCCGTTCCACAGCGCGAGACCAAAGCACATCAAGCACTTGTCATCACAGATGCCAAGCAAGCCATCCTCGCCCCAGCGATAGGCGCGACTGCGCGCGTGGTCGTGTGAAAAAAAGTTCCAGCAGTCGCCGTTGGGAGAGTAATCCTCGCGGACGGTGCCCCACTGACGCTCCGCAAGGTAGGGTCCCCACCGCTTCCATGGCTTGATCGCTGCGTCGGCCTCGGCCAACCGCTGATCTTCAGCACACTTGATGGGTTGAGCACCGCTCTTGTTCACAGGCATAACTTTATGATTTGAGTTCGTTTGCATGATCCTCTTTCAGAGATTATTTGACCGTAATGATTTCATGACTCGTCACATGATCTGCGACCGCTCGCCACACGGCCAAACGGACTGAAGATAAACATTCACTTGCGGTACGTCTCACGGAGTTCGACAAGCAAGACTCATCGCACAGTCTCCAACGCGATACCAGGTTGAGCGGTCGTAGTTCCCATCTTCGCTGCGATATGCTCTGCCACGCGAATGGCATTGGCCATGATGGTCAGCGACGGATTGACCGCGCCGCTACTGGGGAAGAATGATCCATCGACGACATACAGGTTCGAAAGGTCGTGGGCCTTGCAGTTGATATCCAGCACGCTGGTTGCGGAACTTGTCCCGAAGCGCAGCGTGCCATTCTGGTGGCTAACACCGGAAACACCCAGTCGCGACGAAAGGAACTTGGGCGTGCTTCTGCTGTGCAATGACTCTGCTCGCGTCATGGCATCGACAAGTTTGGCCTCAAGACGGTCGTAGGCCTCGGCGTTATTGCGTGTGTAGGACACACGGATTGATCCATCGGCTCGAAGCGATATGCGATTATCCGCATCGGGAAGGTCTTCGGCGGTTATGAAAAAATCAATGGTCCGCTCTGCGATATCAGCAAGCGATAAACCCGGGAGTTGATCGCCGCGCAGCCACTGGATCGTGCCCGGGTCTGGCTTTCCCATCAGTTGGATGGTGCCAAGGGGCAACTGCGAATCTGGCGCGCCGTGATAGTAATCGGTGAGGGCAAAGTACTTCTGGAACTGCGAAGGATTCTTGCCTTCGGTCACCGCGATGAAGCATCCGTTCTGGTGGCACATGTAGTTGCGACCGACCTGATCTGAACTATTGGCCAGCCCGCGCGGGTGCTGCGCACAGGACGATCGCAGCAACAGTGCCGCGGAATTGATCGCTCCGGCTGCCAGCACGATCGTGCTGGCACGAACCACGAATCGTTCGCCATCGCGCACAACCACAACGCCGCTGATGGTGCGACCAGAAGCATCGGTCTCAAGCCGCTCGACGTACGCACCGGTCAGCAACGTCACATTGGACCGCGTGAGGATCGGCTTGATGCCGACCACGTGAGCATCGGACTTGACCTCAGTAAGATCCGGATACCCGTCGAAGTTACTGAAGTGGTAAGGACTCTGGCTTACGTCTGTGGCATCAAGTCGCACGCCCAGCGGACATGGAAACGGTTTCAAACCCAGGCTTGTGAGATCATCAAAGACCTCCTTCATGCGTGGCTCGGGCATGATCGGCGGACGCGGAAAGGGCGCGGAAGCGCGCGGATCGCAGGGATCAAGCCCACGCTGTCCATGCACGCTGTACATCTGCTCAGCTCGCGTGTAATAAGGTTCCAGTTCGTCGTATGTCAATGGCCATGCAGGGGATATGCCGCCATAATGGCGTACCTCACCAAAGTCGCTCTCCCGCATCCGCAGCAGCGCAGCCCCATACACCTTGGTGTTGCCGCCTACCCAGTAGTGCGTGTATGGCTCGAAGGATTGGTCGTGCTTGTCGTACCAAGTCTCCTTGGCAAGATATCGCTTGTCCTGAAAGACGGACTTGGTGTCCCAATTCTCTCGCTCACGCGGTAGAAACCCGCCACGTTCGAGGATGAGCATGCTCTTGCCGGTCTTCGCCAGTTCGTGAGCAATCGTGCCTCCACCAGCACCAGTGCCGATGACAATGATGTCGTATTCCAATCCAATAGCCATGTGCGATCCTCGGTGGGATGTGGGAAAAATTGCGACTCTTGCCGTGCGATCAGGCTTGCGATGAAGTCTTATTTGATCTGTTGCCTGTTTGACGAGGACGCGCTTTGTATTCTCTTTGGAATCTGATCGATATGGCAGTTGAAAATGCAGTGCTCATGCCCGCGATGATTCAGTTTGGCACAGTAAACCGAGTTTGTGCCGGACATGCTGGTATAGACGCCAGCGGCGCAGAGCATGCCAATGGGCGGTGCTGTAAAGTAGATCCACAGCACCCGAACAGCGCGAGCAGGAATCGCCGAGCCGAGCGAACGGGCCGGGTTGAGACTCATACCAGAGAACGGGGCCTCGAAGACAATGAACGCCACCACCAAGGCACCCGCCATCATGCCCGTGTATGGCGCTGTGATGCCATGATTGCTAGATATGAGCACCACGATCATCATGATGAAACCAATGACGAACTCACCGATCCACGCCACACGCAGCCCGTTGGGCCCAGGCACGGTGGCAGCATAATTGACAGATGGATGGGCCATGCGACCTCGCCATAAGAGTCCGCACACTGCGACACCTATGCATGCTCCGGCTATCTGTGCGACGACGTACCAAACTGCATCCCAAGCCTTGACCTTGCCCAGAAGATAAAAAGTCAATGTCGTTCCCGGGTTCATATGAGCGCCCGAGCGCTGACCAAGCGGTGAGTAAATGAGCCCCACTGCGGTCAAGCCCATCAGAAAGCCGATGAGTATCCGACGTGACAAGGGCTTACGAATCGAGACCCCGATGGGCGAATCGGGATGCTGCACTGCAACCACGACACTGCAAGCCACGACCATGAATATGCCAAGCAGTGTTGCTTCGATGAGATACTCGGGCCAGTGCAACCGCAATGCATCGATGGGGTTCAGGAGTAGCGCATCCATTTCAACCGCCCGTCTCGAAGCCTGGATAGAGAGTCATGCCACCATCGACAAACAAACTCGCACCAGTGATGTAGTCCGCCTCGTCAGAACTCAACCAGACCGCGAGCCTGGCGATATCTTCAGGCTCTCCGATGCGCTTGTAGGGAATCAATTTCATGAGATCGTTGTACGCATCTGGGGTTTCCCATGCCGTACGATTGATCGGCGTGCGAATTGCTCCCGGGCAGATGCTGTTGACTCGGATTCGCCATGGCGCGACCTCTTGAGCGATGCTTTTCATCATGAGCATGACGCCCCCCTTGCTGGCGGCATAATTGACGTGCCCTGCCCATGGAATAACCTCGTGCACGCTGGAAAGGCAAATGATCTTGCCGGCTGCACAGGAAACCTGCGGCCGGACTCCACGACGTTTAAACTCACGAACTGCCTCGCGGGCGCACAGGAACTGCCCGGTCAGGTTCACATCAATGACTCTGCGCCACTGCGCGAGTGTCATGTCTTCGATTCGTGCGTCCTGCTGAAGGCCAGCGTTATTCACCAGAATGTCAACTGTGCCGAAACGATCCACCGTGTTGGCAAACAATGCGTGGACCTGCGACTCGTCGGAAACATCAGCCTTAAACGCCACAGCCTCCCCACGAGTTGCGCAGCCGCAATGCGTCGCGCCCTCTACGACAGCATTCGCATCACTGTCAGGACCGATGTAGTTGATCACTACGTTCGCGCCCGCGGCACACAACGCGATGGCAATCCCTTTGCCAATACCCGACGAGGCACCAGTGATGATCGCTGTCTGCCCTCTGAGCACTGGTCGCACTTCGCACGCTGGCATCACAACTTGGGGAAGCTGGTCGCTCGTCAGGTCACGAATCATGGTGCTATTCATCTTGGCAGGAATTGCAATTCTCGACATGGTGTTACTTTCCTGACCCAGAACTGTGGGGTAAGACGAGCTTGAAACGCTTCTAGGTTGCTGGAGTGTATAAGACTGTTGCCGTTACCAGTGAATCGTTACGGAACAGAATCTCGATTCTGATCGATGAACCTTGCCCTGTTGACTGCATTCCTGTTGCGCTGAAGCCAGCGAACTCGCGACCGTATCTGCTTTGACCTCTGACCATTCGCGCGAAGGGCTTCGATGAAGTTTGCGCAAATGATTTTGGTGGTCTGGTGCGAGGGGCTTGATTGACGACGAAGGAGATGGTGCCAGCTTCATGCACGTCGCAGTAGCCTTGGCGTGCGGTTTGAGGCACTGGTATCTTGATACACGTCACACATGACGACACCACTTGACACCCTATCGATTACGTTTCTTGAGGTCCTTCTGCGGGTCTTTTGAATCGCTCGCGGGGACCAGCGATGGGCCGGTGGTCCGGGGCACACCACCTATGGAAAAGGTGATGACTTGCTCCGCAGCACCGGGGGTTTGTGGAGTCACGAACCAGCCCCAGAAGCCAGCAGCGCCATACGCGGCTATGCCCTTCTGCGGCGGATGGAAGCCGACAGCGAACGGTGCCACAGCGTCAAGTTCGGTCGAGGAGCCAAAGCCACGCCATGGCATGTCGAACTTGGGAGGACGCTGAGATGACTTTCGCATCTTGGCTATGTCAATGGGAACCCAATTGTGCGTACCTTTGGCTTCGTCGTAAAGGTAGAACTCGACCCAAGAGTGCAGTTTCTTCTTGTCGGACGCACTGGAGAGGAACTTGTCGTCGCCCCCGCCGGTGTCGATGCCGATGACAGGACGGGCTGGAATGCCCGCCTCTCGGAGCAAGGCAACCAGCAGGGCGACTACATCCTGCGGACTTCCGCGGCCTTCGCTCAATGTGCTCGAAGGGGCATTGACGATCATGCCCATAAGTTCGCTGGTGCGTTTGCGACGTGCGAAGCCATCACCTGATAGATTGACATTTCGCCATACCTGCCCGGTGATGGCCTTGGCGACGCGCACGGGCGTCGATGCCTTGGGATCAGTGAAGCCCTCTTCGGCAAGCATCTTCTTGAGGGCCGCAGTGATGGGCTTGCGATCGTAATCGGCCAGTTCACCTTTCTCGTTGATGCCTTGTTCGATGTACAGTTGTGACTTGAGGGATTCCTGGGCATCCTTGGGCCAGTTCTGAGGCCAGGCCACTGCCATCGCCGCCCGCTCATCGAAGGTTGTGGCATACGCGCGCACCGCGAATTGCACCTTGAGGCCCACCTCGCGGGCTTGCATCTCCTGGAGAGGATTGAAGTCCCACGCGCCATAGGTTGCAACGCCGGTCTTCTCCAACTGCTCAGGCTCAAAATCGACAAGTTGCTCACCCACAAGCAGTCGCCCGCGATAGCCAAAGTTCGAATCAGAAATAACTTCCCACGGCTCGATATTGCCCAGCATGTCGCTGCTGGCGGTGCGCTTGACCATCGGGAAAATCACTCGCAGTGTCTTGAACGCGAAGGGCGTGATCTTTGGCAGTTCAGCGGTCTTCCCCGATTGCGGGTCTTTGACGACTTGCTTCATCCCAGGGTTGTCCGAGTAGACCTGCACGTCGAGCGTGACGAGCATGTCACGGTGTTCAGTGCGCAGGAGGTATGGACCCAGTGGAACAGGGCCAACACCCACCATCGCCGAGGGCGCGATCTCGGGCGACTTGCTGTCTGGCTTGCTCGGAGCGACCTTCTTGGTCGGAGCAGCGTTGAACTTGGGCTTGGGCGCAGAGGCCGGAGGAGTCTGGTCCGCGGGCGGCGTGGTTTGTGTTTGCGCAATGCACAGGCCTGTGAAGAGTTGGCCCGTGAAGAGATGACTCGCGACGAGACCGACGTACCAACTCATGCCAACGAGAAGCGACGTGACGTTAGTACGTGGGGATCGAACAGGCTGGGACATAGCAACTCCTTGGCAAAGACGATCAAGTCCGTTCCCAAGTTGTACGCATGAAACCAGTCCTCGTTCCAGAGATGTTCGGGGTTAGTTACTGGTAGACCGATCGGGCCCAGTCCGGATGATCGATGAAGGGGTTGCGATTCCCCTGAGTCTCAAAGATCGCCTGGTTGCGATGCAGTTCGTGCTCGTTGACCGGATACCGATCATGCCAATCCAGCAGCACCTGCAACTGTGCACCACGATACTCATTTCTTGTCTGATTTGCCTTGCCTGGATACCTGAGCAGGAAGTACAACACCGCCCGGGATGCCTTGCCCTTGCCCATGAAAGGCTCGAAGGCACCGTCCTGGAGATGCCCGCATTGGCGATAGGTCTTGCTCGCTTCAACGTCAAAGACGTTGTGGTCGGCGTAAGGGTGATTGTTCCTGGTGCTGTTGCACTTGCTCTCGCAGGCGAACAGATGGTGCAGATCGCCACGCATCGGCTCGGCCTTGCCGAACCATGACTGGGGCACAACGTGCTCGCAGTTGAACGGATCGTTGGCCTCCAACTCCAGACGTAGCGCTTCGAGCGCTGCATCAGACATCGAAGCCTCCATCGCACGCCGTTCGTTGATAGCAGTTGTGACCCGGCGCTCGATGTAGAAGTCAGCGCGAATGAAGTTCTCAGGGTCATACTCCTGATTGGAGTAAATGCTTCGCACCATCTTGCTACGCTGGAGATCGACCCACGCGTACAAGTGCTTCACGCGCGCGGTGTCATATGGAAGCGATCGCTTGTGCGTGCTCGTGACCAAGTTGCGAAGTTTCTCGCGGAAGCCCGATGCGTTGGCCGAGCCGATTCCCGCGTAATATCGACTACGGTCCGCATTATCCTTTGGCTTGTCGTAATAGGTTCGCTTCCGACCTGCCTCCAGCAGTTCAATCGCCTCTGCCTCAGACATGGTGACGGGATCGCTCGCCTGCGGAGTCGATACCAGCGGATTGCGCGGACCAACGCCCATGCTCGCGGCATCCGAAACGACCGCAGGACCAAAGGAAATCGAAATCCGCAGTGGAAGGTCGATTGT
Organism: uncultured Phycisphaeraceae bacterium; assembly: GCA_964425995.1. Taxonomy (GTDB): domain Bacteria; phylum Planctomycetota; class Phycisphaerae; order Phycisphaerales; family UBA1924; genus BJHL01. The sequence continues at coordinate 1,867 of CAYRPC010000005.1, read as the reverse complement.
GATGCCACTCGATCCGTCGCTGCGAACCTGGACATTGTGACTGACATTGGGACTGGAGTTACTGTTGTTGCTTGACACGTCGGAACTGTCGTTGGTCACGTCGGGCTGCTGATTACTTGCAACGCTGCCATCGTACTTGTCAGTGGCCCGAGGCTTACTTTGCTCTTCCTCCTGCCCGTTGAAGTCTGGCTGAGGCACCCCGAGCAGTTTGCGGTCCAGCCCCTTGGCCCTGGACCGCGTCCAGAGATCGGGCAGGATGCGGCTGATCCTGATTCCCTCGTTGCCGATCCACTGAATCAATGGCTCATCCGAGGGACCGATTTGGTTGTGGGCCACGCGCCGGCCATCCTTGAGCATGTACCGCCCCTGCTCATCCCGCTTCGCGACTCCAGCGTGGTGCAGGCACACTACTTCCCACTGGTCATTGAGCACGGGCGATCCCGAAGACCCCGGCTGCGTGTCCGTCTCATAGTGCAAGTACTTGTCGAGCATCGCGATAAACTGATTATCCCGCATCGCCACGGACTTTGGCCTTCCATCCGGATGCTGGATGATGTTCAGCCACTCGCCCAGCAGCGCCTTGCCGGTCTGTGCGATCAAGCGAAGATACCCGAACTCCTCAAGCGAACGATTCCCAGTCTTGGACATCGGGCGAACCGCGACCACCGCATAATCCAGATCGGCAACCGGACTGCTGACGAAGAACTTCTCGGGATCAAGTTCAAAGATGACCGAGGAAGCCATCGAGCCATTCGGTTCTTCTTCATATTCAAACTCTGCGACCGCAGTGCGAGCGTCGCTTTCACTTGAGAGCACGTGGGCATTGGTGATCAGCAAGCCTTGTCCCATCATCCAGCCCGTGCCGATGCGTTGGCCTCGCGACTGAATACAGCAGACCGACTTGCATCGCTCCAGACCGACTTTGAAGAACCACGCACCCATAAAGTTCGGTTGATTAATCACCCGCTCAAGGCCGATGGTCTCTGCCTCGGCAACCCCCACCATGGTCGCCTCGATATCAACCAATCCAGATTCTTTCTGCAGGTCAAGTCCCGGCATGCTCCGTTGAATCATCTGTGCTCGCGCCGCGGCGCGAACTGGCGTGTCGAGTTTGACAGGAGAAACACCCTGGGCCAGCAACTTGCGAGCATGATCCCGTTCTGGCTTAGTCATCGAAAAACGCTCATTCGCAAGTTCTTCGGCCTGCCGATTCGCATCGAGTAGCATGATGATGTCCTCCAGTACATGATTGTACAACTCCTCGAATTGCATTCTTATACATTTACCTCTACTTTATCAACTAGCCACACTTCATGCAATCCTGGCTTCATTATCGCTAAGCAGCATCTTCTCCAAGGCCACTCCGGACAGACACATCAACCAGCCGCCATCCAGGCCCATCCCCGCAACGGCCCGATTCAGGTGGCTACGCTGATTCTCACGACTCCGTAGCTCAGCTGGATAGAGCACCGTGCTTCGAACGCGGGGGTCGCAGGTTCGAATCCTGCCGGGGTCGCTTGGTGTATTCGGTCGTCTGACCACGCGCTGGTGGTCTTGACCCTGAAACCTGGTCCAGCGTGAGTGAGAGTTTTCTGGGATGATACCGGTCTCTGTAAGGAGGCCGAAGATGAAGCGGAAGCGGTTTAGTGTGGAGCAGATCGCGTACGCGATTACGCAGTCGGAGAGCGGGACCATGGTGACGGAGATCTGCCGTCGGATGGGCGTATCGGAGCCGACGTTTTACCGGTGGAAGAAGAAGTATTCGGGGATGGGGGTGGCGGAGGTGCGGCGGCTGAAACAGCTTGAGGAGGAGTGACCTGCCCCCACGGTTAGTACCAAAGTCTATGTCCCTGATTGGATGTCGTGC